>JAOUFU010000129.1 GCA_029858035.1 Phycisphaerae bacterium | reverse complement strand
TTTATTTAAACCCGGATAAAAATAGTTTTGAAGAAAATATCGGCATATATCAGGAAAATCAAAAACCTTTATACGAGCGGGACCTGGATATCGGAAAATTAAAAAGTCTGATTGAAACATTCATAGTAGCCAAGTAGGATAGGAAGATTAGAAGCTCTGTAAGCTGAAGTCCATACAACATTGATCGCTATATAAAAGTTGCTAAACTGAGATTCAGGCTGACAAAATGGCTCATTTCTTCCTTGATGATGGCTTCCAGTCTATCCTTATCGGCCTTCGTTTGGACCATGTGCTTCAAACCTGCATAGAATAGAATCGATCTGTTCTCTGCCTCAATGGCTATACGAAATATCTCTTCCACTGTCTCTCTGCCGGTCAGCTGCTCAAGAGTACTTTCCACACCTCCGCTTGTGCCATAGTCACTAATCATTTGTATATATGAGGCGACATCAGTATCAGACTTGAGGGCCACGTTGTCCTTTTTGCAATTACGGAACTCCTCCCTCATCTGCTGGAATATCTGCAGATGGCCGTCCTCCATAGCTGCTAAATCAAGCAGCATACGCTTTATTTCATCGCTCGGTGCTCTCTGTGCCGCATCTCTATAAAACCTCGCTCCCTTGCGTTCAATTTCTTCGGCCTTACTGAAGATTTCATCTGCTTGTAACATACTGTCCCTTTCTATCTCCCAGTCTCATGGGGTGCTCGTTAATTGACATATTAGCAGGAGTTTCAAATTAATTCAAATTATCACTGCTTCGTTGGTGTCGACAGGCGTTCCTCAGTAATTGGAAGTGGCTTAAATTAAACAATGGAATCTTGCGATTCGTCTTCCACATCACTTAAATAGCATGTAAACATTTTTTTTGAGGCGATTTATAAAAACCTCTATATCTCAGGAAACTGATACTAAATTATAACAAACGAGATGAAGGTGAAAAGTTTTTTCTGAACTATAACAACAAAAAAATTGGGCTGAAAAAGTAATTTAAAAGTTGGTTTTTAACCGAAAAAAAAGTTTTTTGCCGCATAGACTGGTAATTAATATGCCGGGTGTTCAAAAAGAGCTTCAGTGCTCAGGTCGTTCTTGTCACAGTATTCTGTGATAGAAACGCCCTTGGTAAGCTCCATCACAAAATATGGCCTTCCCCGCCAAAGCGTACTCACGCGTAAATCCCACACACAAAAGCACTTCCGAAACTCCTCATAAATGGGCGATACAGGACTTGAACCTGTGGCCTCCTGCGTGTAAAGCAGGCGCTCTAGCCAACTGAGCTAATCGCCCGGGCCTTGACTGTAAAAATACAATATTTTAGAGCTTGCGTCAATATTTTTGATGTTTTATTATTAGTAAAGTAACAGTTTTGTTCTTCTTTACAGAAATTTTTCGCAATTTGAGGTGTTCTTATGACAGTACTTGAAGCCATTCGTCAAAGATATTCCTGCCGGGCGTATCATGACAAGGCCATAGAGCAGGAAAAGCTCGATAGCATATTTGAGGCGGCCAGGCTTGCTCCTTCAGCTATGAATACGCAGGATTGGCGTTTTGTGGTAGTAACCGACAAGGAAACCAGGCGTCTGGTAGCCGATACTACTAACCGGCCGGAGGTCTTCCGGAAGGCTTCTGCTATAATAGCGGCCTGCAGCAGTAGCGACCATGTGATGCGATGCGGGCAGGCAATCGGCCCTATTGACGTTGCTATCGCACTTGAACATATAGCATTGCAGGCGGCGGAGTTGGGGCTGGCAACGTGCTGGATTGGGTCGTTCGAGACAGATAATGTGAGAGACATACTGGATATTCCTGCTGATGTTGCGATTATTGAGCTGATGGCGATTGGCTATCCGGCCGACAGCAAAAAAGAACCGCAGCGCGAGCCGATAGGGAAAATATTTTGTTACCAGAAGTGGAAGTTCTGATTTTTTGCTCAAAGTCAGCTAAGAGTATGTTGAATTTGACATGTAGTTGTATATAATGGCTTCTTTGAGGTTGGATTGGGGACGTAGTGTAACGGGAGCACGCCGCGGTCGCATCGCGGAAATGAGGGTTCGATTCCCTTCGTCTCCATTTCATTTCCTGCATTTTCAATTAGTTATGTGAATGTTGTGGATTTGAATAAGAATAGGTGGAAACTTGTACTGCAAAACAGTAATTTGTGAATTAGAAAGGGCGAATGATGGGTCAGTTTGAATCTGTTGAGGAAGTTATAGATTTTGCAATTCAACGTGAGATAGAGTCGCGGGATTTTTATATGAAGTTGGCTGAGCGGATGGAAAATCCGGCGATGCAGAAGGTATTTGAGAATTTTGCAACCGAAGAGCTTGGGCATAAGCTTAAGCTGGAGGGTATCAAACGTGGGCAAATTTTACTTGTGCCGGAACAGGTCAAGAGCCTTAAAATAGCTGATTATGTAGTTGATGTGGAGCCGCAGCCGGATATGGATTACGCCGAGGCGCTTGTTTTGGCGATGAGGAAAGAAAAAGCGGCATACAGGCTTTATCTGGATCTTGCCGCAGTAGGTGAGGATGAAGAATTAACAGATATGTTTTTGTCACTTGCTCAGGAAGAGGCCAAGCACAAGCTGAGGTTCGAAATTGAATATGATGATGTAGTTTTAAAGGAAGATTAAGGGATTTTAAGCATGGATGCAAAATCACGTTGGCGGCTTTAAGGGAATAAGGTTTGACGGCGGTGGTGGTTTTGGTTATTTTGTGGCCGGGATTGTGAATCTTGTTGGAGGTATTTATTATGATTATGGCGTTTATATGCAGATTTCCGTTCTGGCCGATAGCGCCGATCTTCGGCCCTGAAGCTCTGCCGACGCTATTGGCAATTGCCGGGATTATCTTTTCGATTATTATGATTATTGACTGTTTGAAAAGGCCGGCGTCGAAGTTCTATTGCCCGCTTACAAAAGAAGCGGAATATGACAAGCTGATATGGGCTGCTGGGATCTTGTTGTCTTTGCAGTTTTATTTTGTTGGGGCGATAGTCTACTTCTTTGTTGTAAAGAGAGCGAAGCCGGATGCTGGCAAGTAGGCTCAGCCACAAACTAAGACTACAATCGCAGCCGGTCGAAAGCCGGAAGGTGAAAGTCAAAAAGATAGTGAATGACCGAAGACAGGCAATAGACGGTAGAGTTGAGGTTGCTTCGCTTGCGATTACACCGATGGCGTGCAGTTACCAATTATGAGATAAAGGCAGGATGCGATGGAAATGGGAATGTATGAGCTTGTAGAGAAAATTTGGCAGGGTGTGAGTTTTATCGCGTTCGGTGGGGCGATAGCGCTGATATTTTTCCTTGTTTTTGCTCCGAGTATCCTTGGCTCGAAGACTATACATAAGCAGCTTGACATGCTGGGCAGGCAGGTCGAAAAGATGAACGAACAGCTAAAACAGATAGCCAAACATTTGGAAAAGGGAAAAGAGAAACGAAATAAGGGTACTTGAAATAAACAGAAGAAGCTGCTAAAGGTGCTTCACAGCCAAAACTTGTGCTGCTTAAAATGTAACGTCATTTATAATTCTGAAGAGGTATTCGCGGGGGCTGAAGTACGTTACCACTTCCTGTTACTTGACGGAATCGTCCGGTTGTAATCCGAGCTTTTTATATAACTGCCTTCGTCCGGCCTTGTCGCCGGTCAGGATTGCCTGGGCGTATTCGGCGACTTCCTTGGCCTTTGAACGTGGTACGACAATAACGCCATCACCATCGGCGACAATGACGTCGCCCGGCTCGACCAAAACGCCGCCACATACGATAGGGCGGTTGACGGATTCGATTTCGTTTCTGCCCGGCCGGATGCCCCTGCCCACTTTCCGAAAATAAAGGGGGACTTTTTCGGTTGCGATCTCATCGGTATCGCGTGCGGTGGCATTGGTGACGACGCCGACACATCCCTTTGAGTACCAGCCCATAATATTGTTTGAGCCGATGGAGCCTACATCGCTTTCGGGGGCGTCGTCGATAACGAGGGCCGTGCCCTTGCGGATAAGCGGAACAAACGGCTCGGGCGAGAGCTTGCTGTACCACTGGCCTACCCACTTGTCAAATGCCTCGGTCTCCATAGCCGGTGCCGGGGATTTGTTCGTGGGGACGTAACGGGCCGTAACGGCGATGCCGATGAACCGGTGCTTGAAATGTATGGTGTCTTTCCAGGCGGCGTGGATTTCCGGTGACATAAGACCTGTATTCGTCAGGCCGACCTTGTCCATGCCGTCGGATACGTCCGCAACTCGCAGGCCTTTGAAGAGTTTCAGGATTTGTTGGTCGTCTTCGGCGGTGTAGACCTTTGTCGGGATGAAGTTTTTGCCCGCCCGAAGTTCCTCGATTTCAGGCTTCGGATCGGCGGCTATCGTCAAAAGGGTACAGCCCATCAGTCCGATTGAAGCTATAAGAATTGCCGTTACTATTGTTATTTTGCCTCTGTTGCTCATTTTTGCCTCCTGAATTGTTCATACCATAATTTACGTTTGAAACGGTTCGTCAATACTATAGGATTTTCATCTTTTTTTCAAGATAAAAAGGCAAATGTAGCGATTTACAATATATGAGCTATGATTTACAATGGTGCAGTTGAGATTCTTCGCTGCCCTCATAATAACAGCACGGGTGCTTTGGGAAAGATGAGATGATAGAAATAACCAAAGACATATTTGTTGATGAGGATAAGCTTGTATTTAAGGCATCTCGAAGCGGAGGGCCGGGCGGACAAAATGTCAACAAGGTCAATACGCGGGTAACGTTGTTTTTTGATGTGGCAGAGTGTGAGGTCCTTTCCGATATACAAAAGCGGCGAATACTTGCCCGGCTGTCAACGCGGGCCGACAAAAATGGAATAATAAGAGTTGTTTCGCAAAAGTTTCGCACACAAAAGGCAAACCGCCAGGCTGCCGTAGAGCGATTACAGGAGTTATTGAGGGGGGCGTTAAAGACCAAACCTGTAAGGAAAAAGACAAAAGTGCCCGAGCGGGCGCGTCTGCGGCGGTTGGAGGAAAAGAAGCGGCGAAGCTTGTTAAAAAGACAAAGAGCGGAAAAAAACTTTGAGTTTTAAGTCTTTGGCGTTTGCTTGGTAGTGTTTTTGGCGGATTAGAAAGTGACTATGGATGAGCAGGGTGCAGTGGAATAATGTATTAAGCGTACTTATTTCATATAAAGGCCTATACCGACGAATCAGCAGTGTCTCTAAAGCCGGTCCGGGCGAAGGTAAGGTTTTGATTCTTTTAGCTTGGGTACTTTCCTTGTGCACCCTCCCTGATAATGAACAGCGTGAGTCACGTTTCCTTTTTCGTCTCGAACAAACGTGATCTGCGCATCAACGATTTTCCAAAAGAATTTGTCCTCTGATAAGGGGAAAATCTCATACTTGGATTGGCCGGTTAATTGGGCAAACAGTCGATCCCTCTGTTTTGTTACGATGAGCACATCGTCGCTGCCATAATCATAGCGCCCGACGTAGTCGTCGTAGATTTTAGAGTCAATGGTCTTGTCCTCTTTGGGAGAGACATTGGCCATTTGCCCGAACAAGTAAACTTTCGCGATGTAATTGGCCAACGCTAACGGCTCCATGCCGGGAATCCCAGGATTACAATTTGCCAATACTGCTACGGTGAAGTTTTCTTGAGGGATCCGCATCAGGTAGTTGGTAAATCCATCGAAGCCACCTTTATGGTGGATCAGCTCCATACCGCAGATCTCGTCTATGTGGAAACCGTAGCCATACTGTACTGTGCTTCCATCGTTAAGTACGACGGGGGTAAAGGCTGCTTTCAGGGTTGACTCACTTAGCACCTTTCCGTTGAATAGCGCCTCATTCCATTTATAAAGGTCAATTATAGTCGAATAAAGGGCACCTGCACCACCGGCACGAGACATGTCCCAGTCAATAGCTTTGCGGACATGACCATGGATATAGGAATAACCCGCGGCCTCGTGATCAAGCTTAAGATTGCGGTGATAGATGCCGGTATCTTTCATGTCAAGCGGATCGAAGAATACCACTTTCAAGTAATCCTGCAAAGATTTGCCGGATATTCTCTCGACGATGTAGCCAAGAAGAAAGTACCCCGAGTTACTGTACCTCTGTTGCTCGCCTGGATCAAAGTCGAATGTGTCGTTCTTGAAAGAATCAATGAATTTCTGTGGGTCTATCTGAAAAGTGACTGTTTTCATAAAGTCTGGTTTAATTGTATAGCTTGGAATCCCCGATGTGTGAGTCAGCAGATGGTGGATGGTCACCTCGTCGCCGCGTGGGTAGTCCGGGATGAATTTCGAGAGCTTATCATCGAGGCTTAGTTTTCCATTCTCTTGGAGCTTTAGGATCGCGGCTGCAGTGAATTGCTTAGTGATTGAACCAATTCGGAACTTTGTCTCTGGGGTTATCGGAATGCTATGTTCGACGTCGGAGTACCCAAATCCCTTCTGGTAGACTATCTGGCCATTCTGCGAGACAATGACTGCCGCTCCTGGAAAGCCTTTCTTGATTAATCGCTCGAAGTGCCAATCGATTATTTGGTCTGGCTGCCGCAATTCCCTGGGGGGCGGCTGGTGTACAGTTGCAGGACGCCCACACCCGTTCAAAGCTAAACTACCGAACACAACTGACAATGCCACAATCACTTTTTCTCTATTAGCCATAATAATTATCGCTAAAAAAAGCATTATGTTTAGAGTTCCCATTTGACTTCATAAACGGCATTTCTACACGCTCTTACGCCACTTCCGAACTACTCCTTGTTTGCCACACAAATCTTATAATACTAATCCCTCTTACCTTTGTTGAGAAGACGCAGAGCAATATAGAATCTAACGGGGATTTCCCATTTAAGTTCATAATCGATACTCCTGTACGCGCCACCGTCAACAATACCATAATCGGGGCCTCGATTTCAACACGTCCAGCTACCCCAATAGCCCATACCCCTTCCAGAAAAGCCCCCAAGGCGGGCTAGTTCGCAGAAAATCCGGCATTTTGGCACTCTTTCGACGTACCTCGACCGGTGATTTCTCATCAGTGATCCGGATTGTCGCTCCGTTGAGAATCATCCTGCCCCCGCAAGTTCTGGGCTGGCTCTCAATCGTCCGATCCGGTCAAGAATCTCAGCGAAAAGTGCCTTTGGCACAGCCACTTCGGCCATCTGGAACACCACATACCGCGAGTGCTTGACCACCTTGGCTCCGATCTTGATGAGCTTTTCACGCAATGTTCGCAGCGACCATTCCTTCACCGATTTGGGCAGTACCAGACGCCTCAAGAAATTGCCGAGGTTGTAGGCCAATGCGAACAACTGAAGACGAACTTGATTGTCCACGAAATCATGACATGACAACCGAGTCCACTTCAACGCGTATTTGCCCTCTTTGATCCACTGTTCGGCTGTGCCTCGCTTGTTGTAGAACCTCACCACGTTGCTGGATTTCCACCGGAGGTTCGTTACAACGAACCCGACTCTCGGAAACAATTCACCTGCATGCCACTCGATCTTAGCAACGACCCTTCGAGGCATGTTCCAACTTGTCGCTTGATACTGAAAGCTGTGGTACAAGATAATCGGCTTCTTCGGCGGACGCCCTACGGGACGAGTCAGCAAATTCTCAATCTTGCGGTACAGAATTTGGTTGGGTATAAGGCGGATGGCATACAAGTATCCCTCTGCTTCGAGACAGCGATATACATCGGGATCGGCGAAGCCTGCATCCCCACGGAAGAACCGAAGGATATCATAGCCTCGATAATGGGCAATGACCGGCTCCAGAACACTCTGCCAGTCATCCGCACTGTGAACATTGCCATTACGAAGGAGGGTCCGCTCCATATCTCCATACTGATTGAAGCAGAAAAGCGGATGATAACAGGTGCACTCGAAGTAGCCGTTGTAGGCAGAGCCTTCCTGATTGCCGTAGGTCGGGCTTACCGAGCTATCCATATCGAGAATGATCTGCTTCATTAGTGGCTTTCGCCGGTGAACCCTGTCCACCCACATGCCGGGCAGGTTCATGAGGAACGCAAGATTTTCTGGTTGAGCCAGTATCTCCGTCTCAAATCTGCTCATGACACTGGTGGAAGTAGCCGAGCGTTCTATAGCTTGGCCCCCGGCAACATGCCGCATGGCAGGATCGACAGCCAAACGTTCGGCGTCATTCGTATCGTCATAGCCCGCAAGTCTGCTGTATATTGACTGCCTGAGCAAAGCGGCAAGCCTGTGTTGAGTGTTCTTGCCCGTTCGGATGTCACGTAGCTCGGACTCAATCGCTGAGGTCAGACCGAGGGCTTCATCAAGCTCGCGATAGGCAAGCAAACCTGCATCGCTGGTTATCTTGGTTCCGTGAAATTCGAGCTTCAATCTGCGGTCAAAATCGAGCCTCAGAGCGTCCTCGCATGCTTCACCCATTGGGTTCTCTCGTAACAGATAGTCGAAACTGGCTTGAATGGTCTCCATAGGCTCTATACTATCAAAATCCTGTCTATATGTCACGTACTACTTGGGAAATCCGGGTTAAGAACTATCTTCGTCTTCGGGTGGTTCTTTTTATTTTGTCGTAGGCGGCCTCGATGGAATTCAATTCTTCTTCGAGAGGATATGTGGCGAGTTGTAAATCGGGATATTTCTTTGCAAGTTTTATCAGGATCTGGAAGTCGTTTCTTGCGCTTTGCAGGATTTTGAGTATCTTGGGTGCGGGATGCTCGTATTCGAGCTGCTGTGTTTTGAGGTCAAGGGACTTTCTTATTCTTTCTATTTGGGCTTTTGCTCTTTTTAATTCCTGCCGGGCATTCTGTAAAGCGTTATTCATTGCAATCCGGGCGTCTTCCGCCTGCAAAAACCCCAGAAGCTGCTCTCGCGAATCGAATATTTTGTCGGCTATGCCGCATTTAACGGCATCCTGTGCCGTTAGTGTCAGCAGGGCCCCTTTTTTGCTCCAGACGTGGACCGTGTTCTGTTGAGGTCTTTTGTTGGCCGGGTCAATAAACATGCTTGTATTGCCTTCTGAAACCTCTATGACCTCTATGTCCCTGTCGGCCATGGCCATTGCCAGTATTCCCGGTCGGCCTTGCCGCTCGGCCATCGATGCAAGGTGGGAACGCCAGGATGAGCTGAGCTTTTCGCCAAGATCTTCGCCATAGACCTTTTTGACGTCTATTGGTCCGCCTCCGATCTTGGCAACCAGTGTCGCGGCACCTATGACGGAATTATCTTCCATAAAAATCTGATCGCACGCAAAGGCCACGGCGGCACCGCCCGATATAGCGCCCCTATATCTGCCGCCTCTGATAAAAGCAATGACCCGGCAGTGTTTGGTTTTCGTAATTTGTCCGCAAACCTGCTGGATCCGGTCAAGCCTCCCGCCGGGCGTGCTTATCTCTATCAAAATAAATAAGGGGCCTTCGTCTGCGGACTTGATTATGGCCTCTTGCATTGCCTCAGCTTCGATCTGGAGCTCAAAAAGGTCATCGAGTGTAAGAACGATTACCTTATTTTTCCTGCCTAAGCGGTCGCCTGTTATCTGCCACTGGGACAGATTGAGCGCCAGCTTGCCTTTTTCCTTGGTGTAAACGGTGGTTTCGCTGTCTTTGGTCTGGCTGGTGGCGTAGCCATGCAGGATTTCCTGTGTCTTGCGGTTTGTGAATGTGTCGGCCGGACAGGCTGAGTTGAAGACAAATATGATGAGAAAGACCGTAAAGGCCGTCGCCGGTTGCTTTTCTATGTTAGTAAACGCCATTTTTTTCACTATTATCATTATAACATTTTCATCTCGATATTGGAAGGAATATCTGGTTTGAAAAGGCATCGAATTTGTGGTAAAAAGCGTTCGGGTTCGCGTGAATCGGTCTTTAAGGTATTTTTATGTCAGTTCAATTTATTCTTGGCAGAAGCGGTACAGGCAAGACGAGCCTTTGTATAAAAGGTATTGTCAATGCTTTGCTCGAGGCCGATGACGGACATCCGTTGATTTTGCTGGTTCCTGAGCAGGCGTCGTATCAGGCTGAGCGGGCGATTCTTAGCGATGAAAGAATCGCCGGCTACAATCGACT
>JAOUFU010000659.1 GCA_029858035.1 Phycisphaerae bacterium | reverse complement strand
CCCGGGTTTATTACGGTTCCCCGAGTAATTATGTAATCGAGGCCGAGTGGGAGGCGTATGACCTTTCTCTGGTAAGCCCGACTTTAGATTCTATAGACAGTGGTCAGGTTATTCAAATCTATGAGGCTTACCTGACTGCCGGTAACCATTATCAATTGTCTATAGATGTGACATCCGGGAATGCGGACCCGGCTGTATACGCATTCAGGCCGAATCGGAACAAGGGAAGCCGTTTGGAGTACGATTGGCGGGCAAACGTTAACGGCCCAGGTGGTGACGAGTATCTATGCTTTACCGCTAACTTGAGCGGTTATTACGGTATTGCAGTCGTCAATGAGAACGCAGGGACTTCCGATTATACAATATCTGTTAGAAGGGCGTGTACACGGGACATCTTTGCCGACGGAATAAACAATTTTAAGGACCTCGCATTGATTCTACGGCGCTGGCTCGAAGGCTGCACAGGACCTGATTGGTGCGGCTGCACCGATATTGACCAGAGTGGACAAATAGATTACGGAGACGTTCGTAGTGTTGCTGAGGACTGGCTGACGGTCTTCAAGTGGTTTGACAGGTTAACTGCTGCTGATATTGCCGCCATGGATCATACCTTGAGCGGTGACAGCATTGATGCATCAGACGGCAGCGAATTTTGGCCCGGAACTTACTTCGTCTATAAAACGAACCTGGGAAGATATGGAAAGTTCATCGTGGATGATTTGGATCAGGCTGACAACAATAAGTTGACCATTTCCTGGATTACCTACGAGCCGGATGGTTCTGTATACTCGTGGGGAAGCGGTCTCGAAATTAATGGAACCTGGGAATGCGATCTTGATAAAGGAGTAGAAGGGCCACCGGCAGGAGCGGCGGATTGGCAATGGGTAATGAAGAGTTCAACTGTCAGGTACTTGAGACCGGTATATGGAGCCCAGTTTAAGCTGATGTATCGAGCTACAAGATAACCGTGCAGGCTCACCAAAGCTTTGTTCGAAGTTCAGGGGCTGTGAGGTATTCCTCGCAGCCCTTTTATTCTGTATGAACCGAAGCGAAATGAATCTGCTGACTTACGTTTTTGCGGCGGCTGTTTTTTTTGCCGGTTGACGGGGGGGCGGAGCGGATTTGCCGACGTAGATGATAACGCCCGTCGGGCATTTATTAAAGGCCGCTTCCGTTTCCTCGCCCGGCTCATATTTTTTATAAGACAGCCTCGCCAGGTTGTCCTCTACGACGAATTGCTCGCTCTTTTTCGCACACACACCGCACCCGATACATCCGACCTTACACATCCCACGGGTACTCTTGCCTTTCTCCTTACTGCTGCACGCCACCGTCATCATATTGTCCTGCGCGAAGGGGGCCATTTCAATCAGGTTGCGCGGACATGCACGTGAGCACGCCCCGCACCCTGTGCATTTCTCATAGTCAACCATAGCCAGCCCGTCAACCATCGCAAGGGCATCGAACTGGCATACCATAGTGCAGTCACCGAATCCCAGACACCCGAATTTGCACGCCTGCACGTTCGCCAGTGAGTTGGCGGCCGTACACGATGCTATCCCCTTGTATTTTCCATATAAAGTCTTGTCGACCGTATGCGCCCGGCAGTGAACGATAGGTCTTTCGGCGGGACCCGAATCGCTGATTTGCAGGTTCAATATCTGTGCGATTTTGGCTGCTGTTTCCGGCCCACCCGGAGCGCATTTACCTAAAAGTTCAGGATTTCCGGAAACCGCCTTGGCATATTGCCCGCAGCCCGCAAAGCCGCACGCACCGCAGTCGACATTGGGCAGCGCCTTGTGGATTTGCTCAATTTTCGGATCAATCACCACCTTCAGCTTAATGCTTGCAATCAAAAGGACGACCGCAAATCCACCGCCCAGACCCAGCAATGTCAATCCGGCCGGCCACGCGCTGCTCCATAATTGATAAATACCAGCTAAAATCACCTTATCATTCCCGCAAAACCCATAAAGGCCAGTGTCAGCAGGCCCGCGGTAATCAATGTAATGGGCGCGCCCTTTAGACTCTCAGGCACATCAGCCATTTTAAGATTTTCCCGGATACCCGCCATGATGCAGATGGCCATTGTGAAACCGATACCCGCTCCGAAACTTAGCACCACCGCTTCCAGCAGATTGTCGATGCCCCACAGGTTGATAAACAAACACAATCCCAGGATGGCACAGTTCGTTGTAATGAGAGGCAGAAATATCCCGAAGCTGTCATACAGGCTCGGGAAGAATTTACGCACATACATTTCCACAAGCTGGACGGCACCGGCTATCACTAAAATAAAGCACACGTATCGAGTAACTTCCAATGGCGTTCCCATCAAAATCCAATGGTCAATCATCCATGTCAGCGTTCCGCTCAGCGTCACGACAAACGTCACCGCCATCCCCATCCCGAAGGCCAT
>JAOUFU010000126.1 GCA_029858035.1 Phycisphaerae bacterium | reverse complement strand
AAAGGGTATAAATGGATGCAGAAGGCGCAAAACCTGGTCCAGCACAAAGGCCAAAACATTTTGAGCGGTCGGTTTTTGCTGCTCGTCCTGCATTCTCGGTTTTATCCACTCCAGATACCAGTCGCAAAAATCGTTCCAGAAAAACCTGTAAAGTTGCGACAAAGGCTCGCTGTATTTGAACACTTCCAAAGATTCCGTTGTCTCAGTGATGGTTTTGGCCAGACGGGAAAGAATCCATCTGTCGGTGATTGTCATTTTGGCTTCGTCAAATTTATCGGGATCGACGCCTTCAAGATTCATCAGGGCGAAACGCGAGGCGTTCCAGAGCTTATTACAGAAGTTTCGGCCTGTATCAAATTTCGGGGACGTATTCTCCTGGCGCCCGTCGGGCAGCTTCATTTTCTGCACCGGCATCCGAATATCCTGCGTGTCCGTGGTCATACTGGCAAGAGTAAACCGCATAGCGTCCGCTCCATGGCTGTTAATGGCTACCAATGGGTCTATTCCATTGCCCAGACTCTTGGACATCTTGCGTCCTTCGCCGTCCTGTATCATCGCGTGAATGTACACGTCGCTGAACGGTATATCGCCAACACAATACTGGCCCATCATCACCATTCGAGATACCCACAATGTAATGATTTCACGGGCCGTACAAAGGACGTTGCCGGGATAGAATGTCTTTAGCTCCGGCGTAGCATCAGGCCACCCCATCGTGCTAAAAGGCCACAACGCAGAGCTAAACCACGTGTCGAGCACATCATTATCCTGTGTCCAGCCCTCCGTTTCGAGTTGTTTCTCAATTGCCTGGCAATCAGGTTGTACACAGACATAATATACGGTTTCGCCATTTTCATCTGTACCCTTCTGCACGGCTATCTGGGAAATAGCTTTCGGTTTGTTTTTGGATGACCAGATTGGTATTCTGTGTCCCCACCAGAGTTGTCTGCTTATCGGCCAGTCTCGGAGGTTCTCAAGCCAGCTTTGATAGGTCCTGGCATAACGCTCCGGGATAAAACGCAGCCGGCCGTCAAGCAATGGTTTCAGGGCCAGGCCCGCTAAAGAATTCACCGGCACATCAGTTCCTTCAATTAATGGTGGCACGGCCATCTTGGCCGTGTCTTCACGGGCTGGAAGCCCATGCCACTTTATGGGCTTTTTAACGGCAATATACCACTGGTCGGAAAGATACGGCTCGATGGGAACGTGGCTGCGATAGCTGTGTCCCACCTCGTGGACATATTCGCGAACGTCTTCAAGAAGGTCTTCCTGTCGAAACCACTCCACGATAGCCTCCCGTGCCTCGAACCGGTCCATGCCGAGCAGGGCCTGTGCTTCGGGAGCATTTGCATCTTCCCAGCCGTATTTATCGCTGATTGAGCCGTCCGGCGCCATTACGTTTACTATGTCCAGGCCATGCCGCTGGCCGATTTCCCAGTCGTCCGGGTCGTGGGCGGGTGTGACTTTTAGAAAGCCTGTAGAAAACTTCGCTTTTTCATCCTCACTTTCAGGATTCGGCAAAACAACATGCTCATCCGCAAGGATGGGAATAATCCGGCCCACGATTGGAAGCCGAACTTTTTTACCAAGCAAAGCGCCGGCCCTCGGGTCAGCGGGATTCATTGCAACGGCCGTATCGCCAAGCATCGTCTCGGGTCTGGTTGTTGCCACAGTAACGTGCTCTGTTTCTTTTCCGTCAATCTCGACCGGTTCGACAAGCGGGTAACGCAGGTACCAGAAATGGCCCTTTACTGTCTCATGCTCTACCTCGTCATCGGCCAGCACCGTCTGCGTGGCCGGGTCCCAGTTGACCAGCCTTTTGCCTCGATAAATCAGCCCGTCTTTAAAGAGCTTAAAAAAGGCGGCACGCACGGCTTTCGCACAAACCTCGTCCATAGTAAACCGGGTCCGCTCCCAGTCGCACGAGCAGCCCATTGCCCGAAGCTGTTCGATAATCCTAACTTCGTATTCGTCTTTCCATGCCTGCACGCGGCCGACAAATTCCTCGCGTGCGAAATCCGTTCGTCGCTTCCCTTCCTCTGAAAGAATTCGCTTTTCAACGACCGTTTGTGTAGCGATGCCGGCGTGGTCGGTTCCAGGCATCCATAGTGTCCTGTATTGCTGCATACGACGGAAACGAATCAGTACATCCTGCAGCGTGTTATTCAGTGCATGGCCGAGGTGCAGGGGGGCCGTCACGTTAGGCGGAGGAATCACGATTGTATAAGGTTGATGGGCAGGTTTGCTATCATCCGGTTGGCCTTCAGCGTGAAAATAGGGCTGCGAAAACCAAATTTCGTTTGCCTGCTCCTCCGTCGTCTTTGGCTCATACGCTTTCGAAAGTTGCTCACTCATAACTTACCCGATTTTAAACATCTGCATATAAAAAATTCCGGCAGAAGACGACAGCCGGAATATTATTTTAGCAAGGACTGGCAGTCCCGTAAAGCAAACCATTTAGTTTACAGATGTCCGGCCAGCCTATGGTGTCTGGTTTTTACTATTCGCAGTTACTTAGTCCAGGTTCATTGTCATCAGGAACTCGGCGTTGGTGCGGCACTTGGCAAGCCTGTTCTTGAGTAATTCGACTGCTTCAATCTGGTTCAATTCGCTAAGCACCCTTCGCAGCCGATATACAAGCTGAAGCTCCTTTGGATCGAGCAGCAATTCTTCCCTTCTGGTTCCGCTTCGGCTGATGTCGATAGCCGGCCAGGTCCGTCTGTCAACGAGCTTCTTGTCGAGGTGCAATTCCATGTTTCCAGTCGCCTTAAACTCTTCGAAAATCACTTCGTCCATCTTCGAGCCGGTTTCAATTAACGCAGTAGCGAAGATGCTCAGCGAGCCTCCCTCTTCTATATTTCTTGCTGCGCCGAAAAATTTCTTCGGCATTTGCATTGCGCTGGCGTCGACACCGCCGGTCAGGATTCTACCCGAATGCGGCACCTCGGAATTATAGGCACGGGCAAGTCGGGTTATCGAATCCAGCAAAATAACAACATGTTCTCCGTACTCGACAAGTCGCTTTGCCTTTTCGATTACAACCTCTGCCACCTGACAGTGCCGTGCGGCCGGTTCGTCGAAAGTCGAACTTATGACCTCAACGTCCTCTGCGGTTTTTCGCTGCATTTCCGTAACTTCCTCCGGACGTTCGTCAATCAAAAGAACTATCAGTTTCACTTCGGGATGATTTGTACTGATCGCGTTTGCCATTTTTTGTAATAGAATTGTCTTGCCGGTGCGCGGTGAAGCGACGATAAGACCACGCTGACCTTTCCCAACCGGCGTTACCAAGTCAAATATTCGCATATTCAGTTCTTCCGATGTGGTCTCGAGGATAAAACGTTCGTCCGGATGCAAAGGTGTCAAATCGCTGAATACCACCTTTTCGGCAAGGTTGTCGGGGGGCTCATAGTTAATCGCTTCAACACGAAGGAGAGCGAAATACTTCTCCGATTCTTTCGGGGGCCTTATTTGACCCGATACTATGTTGCCCGTTCGCAGGCCAAAACGCCTGATTTGAGACGGTGAGACATAGATATCGTCCGACGACGAAAGATAATTGTAATCCGGATTTCGCAGAAATCCGTAGCCGTCCGGCAGCACTTCCAGCACACCTTCACCGTACATTAGACCGTTTTGCCGAATTCGCTCTTTGAGAATCCTGAAAATCAAATCCTGCTTTTTAAGGGCGCTGTATTCTGTGATGCCCTCTTTCTTGGCAAGATCATGGAGCTCGGCCACGGTTAGTCTTTGCAAATCCGTCAAATACAAGTTACCTTTTTTGATACGCTCGTATTTAGCGTGGGTGGATTCTTCTTCAGTTAGCGCATCTTGCTGGGTTTCGTCCTCGGTCTCGACACTGGCGGTCTCCTCAACTGTAGCTGTTGCAGTGTCAGTCTGTTCCTCTGCCTGTTCCGTCTGTTCAACCGGTTCCGGCTGTTCTGCGACAGTTGTCTTCTTTTTGGAGGATTTGCGTTTTTTCGTTGCCTTCTTCTGAGATTTTGCAGTCTCTTTAGCCATTATTACTCCTTTTTCTTGCGATACTCTGTGATTCCACTGTGAAACGATCCCGTGGGAATTCAGCAGGATTTGAGCTTTGAGCAGTAAAACAAAAAATAAATTTTTCTATATCAGGAACGCCTAACACTAATACAAGTGTTCTACGATAAGCCCCACTTGTCAATTATACAAGAGAATATTTCAGTAATTTGTTTGGCCAATGCCGAGAAGCCGGAATTGTTATCTATCGTATTATCGGTGATGGCAACCTTATTGTCCAGAGAAATCTGAAAATTTTCTCTAATTTTTAGCTGATTTTCGTCAAAAATACCCTTTTTTTTCGCCCTCTTAATCCTCAATTCCCGCTTACAATCGACAAAAATGAGTTTATCGCATCGTTTGTCCCACCCGACTTCCGCCAATACGGCATATCCAGCACGATGGCCTTGACCTGATTTTGGCGATTATACTTCTCTATTAGCTCCTCGGCTCGTTCTAAAACAAAAGGATGAATTATCTTGTTAAGTGACGACAGCTTATCTGCATTTCCAAAAACGACCCCGGCTAATTTCTTACTGTCAATCTTTCCTTCGGAGTCTAAGACAGTCCGGCCAAAAAGAACAACTATTTGTTCCCTTATAGTTTTTTTTTCAAGCAGCTCGCGGGCTATCTTGTCGGCGTCGATTACCTTGCAGCCCAATTTGACAAACTCACCAGCGACTGTGCTTTTGCCGGAGCACATACCGCCCAAAATGCCTATTATCGGTCTTTTCACAACCTTGCCCACAACTGGATAGTTTAACCACTCTCTCAGAAACAGTCAAGTGCATTATTATCTTGGCGTTATAAACAAGTACCTATCGTCTTATTAGACGAAAAATCCCCAAAAATCTCTTGGAAAAGTCCCCTCTTTGTGATAATATTATTTATAAATAACGTGAAGATACAGGACAGAGCTACGTCACAATAATTGCTACGAGAAACTGTTTGTGAGCATAATTTCTATCTATACGTTAATGAGGACAGGGAAATCAATAGCAGAATCCTTATACATCTTGCTGTGCTGCTTTTTACTATTGATGCTGTTCCGGCGGAAATCCGCCCTGTAGCGGATGAATATGTTCCAAATGAGATAATCATTAAATTCCGCCAGACGGTTGCGGCTGACCTTGAAGAGCAACTGAATGTGAAAATCCCGGCTCGTAAGCTAAAGCTGTCCAGGGACTTGGATGAACTCAATGCAAGTTACAAACTCAGAGAGATTAAGACCCTTTTTAAGAACTTTCAGCAGAGATGCCAACAGCTAAGAGCAATTCAGAATAAGAACGAAGCACTTCTTAATTTAAGAGAAAAAAGGATTATGAGAAGGCTCAGACGTGCGCCTAAGGACGCAAAAGTGCCTAATCTGGACAGGATATACAAACTTCGAATTAAGCTTGAGCAGGGCCAATCGCTGAAAGAGGCAGTGGCGGCGTATAACAAAGATCCGGATGTGGAATACGCCGAGCTAAATTACATTGTTTCTATAAATGTCACACCTAACGACCCTCTTTATCCCTTGCAATGGTCTTTGAACAATACGGGGCAGATGTATCCGGAAAGCGGGCGTTATAATCATCCGCCCGGAACACCAGATTGCGATATAGATGCTCCCGAGGCGTGGGATATTTTCACCGGTGGGCCAGATACAATAGTGGCAGTTGTTGACACAGGCGTTGACTACCGACACAGAGACCTTGACGATAACATGTGGATTAACATCGGAGAGATTGCTGGCAATGGCGTCGACGACGACGGAAATGGTTACGTAGATGATATATACGGCTACGACTTCATCAATAATGATTGCGACCCATGTGACGACTACGGACACGGGACACATTGTGCAGGCACAATTGCCTCTGAAGGCGATAACGGGTTGGATATTGTAGGAATTTGTTGGAATGCCAGGATAATGGCACTGAAGTTTTTAGGCTATGACGGATACGGTAGCACATCAGACGCAGTTACCGCTTTTTACTATGCGGTGGAAAACGGTGCCGATGTCATATCTAACAGTTGGGGCGGAGGTAGCTATTCCTATGCCATGAAAGATGCGATTGATTATGCCCACAGCCAGGGCGTGATTATGGTGGCCTCGGCAGGTAACGACTACAGCTACTATCCTGAGTACCCAGCCTATTACGAACATATGATTTCTGTGGCTGCTACCAATTCCAACGATGAAAAAGCCCCTTTTTCTAATTATGGCGACTGGGTTGATATAGCGGCGCCCGGAGTTGACATTCTATCATTAAGAGCAGGGGGCACCTCTCGTGGCACAGTCTATGACGATTACACAACAGTTCTCTCGGGCACCTCGATGGCCTGCCCGCATATCGCAGGTGCCTGCGCACTCTTATTGTCAACTAATCCCTTACTAACATGTGATGATGTATACGACTTTCTTATTGAGACGGTTGATCCGATTTCGCCGGGTATTTGCATTGCAGATGGACGGCTAAATCTTAATAGTGCAATACCTTCGAAAGGATACATAAATCTCGACCGTGATTATTATATGTGCTCCGACGTTGTTTCTGTCTTCCTGATCGATTACGATCTTCGTGGACAGGATACGCAGGCAGTGAATATCACTACAGCCGGGGGAGATTTAGAAACACTGCTTCTGACCAAAGATGTACAGCGGACCGGGATTTTTACGGGCACTATATCAATCTCCGAAAATCACGTGAAGATTGAAGACGGGACACTGCAAGTGCGCCATGACCAGATTATAACCGCTACATATGAGGATGCCAACGACGGTACGGGTAATACCGCGACTGTGGAGGATACCGCCGTCGTTGACTGCGAGGCGCCGGTGATTTTCAACGTCCTGGTTGAAAAGGTAGGCACTGTTGGGACGAAGATAGTATTCGAGACCGACGAGCCGGCCATAGGACAAGTCAGATGCGACCCTGCCTGCGGTGAACCGTATGCGTTCGTAGGCGAAGACGAGGTCTTGGCAATGACTCACACTATCAACATCTCCGGTTTGTCGCGTGGAACGTCCTACTACTTCATAGTAGATGCCTTCGATGCCGCGGGTAACCAGACAACCGACGACAACAATAATATATGTTATTCCTTTACCACTGCTGAACACGAAGCGGTATACGTGCCTGGCGACTTTCCCACGATCCAGGCGGCGATTAACCAGGCATGGGATGGCGATACTGTCATTGTTGCCGCAGGTAACTACAGTGGTCCCGGTAACCGGGATATCGACTTGAAGGGTAAAGCAATAACAGTCCGCAGTCAATATGGCCCCGAAAACTGCATTATCGACTGTAAGGGTAAAATGGAAGAACGATATCGTGGTTTCTATTTCCACAGTGGAGAAGATGCTAATTCTGTCGTTAAAGGCTTTACTATCACGAATGGATATGCGCCTGGCAGTGAAGGCGGGGCCATAAAATGTATCGACAGCAGCCCAACGATTGAAAATTGCATTTTCAGCCGGAATTCGGCATTGAACTATGGCGGCGGAATGCATAACACCAACAGCAGTCCCACACTGAAAAACTGCACGTTTAGGGGAAATCTGGTCACGAGCGATTTGTACTCAATGGGCGGCGGAATGTCTAATCACTACAGTAACCCGACACTTATAAACTGCACTTTCACCCGGAACTCAGGGTATTCTTATTACGATACTTTGGGTGGCGGGATGTACAACTACTACAGCTATCCGATTCTAACTAACTGTGCCTTCATTGAGAACTCTTGCAGTCTTGGAGGCGGGATGTACAACTACTACAGCAATTCGACACTAACCAAATGCACATTTAGCAGGAACCGGGTTCACGAAGGCGGGGGGGGAATGCTGAATTTTGTAAGCAATGTCACGCTGACTAACTGCACCTTTAATCGGAATCTGTCAGACAGTTACGGCGGCGGCGGCGGGATATACACTAAAGGGGGTTACTCCACCCTAATTAATTGCATATTCACCGGAAACTCGACGACAGACGGTTATGGAGGGGGGATGTACTGCTGTGATTATACAAATGCAGCGCTGAACAACTGCACCTTTGCCGGAAATTCAGCACTCATCGCAAACACGCTCGTCTGCTACTCCCCTTATCAAGCGAATCCGAGCTGCCTTTGGGCGGCAAACTGCATCTTCTGGGATGGCCCTGGCCAGATACAAACCAACGACAATTCGACAATTATGATTACCAACAGCGATATCCAGGGCGGATGGGCCGGTCCCGGAGGCAATAACATCTATATCAACCCGAACTTTGTTGATGCGGCCAATCCCGACCCGGAACTGCGGGATTATCGTCTACACCTCGGCTCTCCATGTATTGATGTCGGCGATAACAACTCTGTACCATGCGACATTGACGACCTTGATGGTGACAATAACAAAACAGAGTTGCTCCTGTGGGACCTCGATGGGCACTACAGGTTTGCTGACGGTGATTGTGACGATATCGAAGTCGTGGATATGGGCGCCTATGAGTTTAATTACGCCTATATGGGCGATTTGGATTATAATTGTGAAGTAGATTTTGATGATTTTGCCATACTGGGATTGGCTTGGATGACGGAACCGACCTATGCAGAATGGGATCACCTCTGTGACATTAGCAGTCCTGTCGACAATTATATTGATTGGCATGATATGGCGATACTTTGCGCCAACTGGCTGACAGAGATACACTAACCACTCACGAAAGCATTCGTATTACACAAATTCTCTTTCTACAACGCTCGCCCATACCGTCAAACCACCAGGCCGCCAGTCCGAATCCGAATCCCTGCATGTTGTTGCTTGCCCCTACCTGATTGGGGGGGCAGGGACCCAGCGGCAGTCCCTGTAAGTCGTAGCTTGCCCGAATCCCTGTATGTTGTAAACAGGGACCCAAGAGGCTGGGGGCAGGGACCCAGTAGGCAGGGGTCAATCCGCCAGTTCGAGTCCCTGCATGTCGTTGCTTGCCCCTACCTGTTTGGGGGGGAAGGGACCCAAAAGCACCTGAAGAGACTACACAAGCAGCTTGCCGCAGCCCAGACTGCCGCCATCACACAACCGGCCGACATTCACGGCCTGGGCGGTGTAGGCAAGAAACTATTTGCCGTTTTTCCGGACAGGATAGTAGCTTTTAGATTCCTCAGCGGTGAGCTTTTTGTACTTTATCTTTATTCCGACGTACTTAATCTCAAGAATACTGATTAGATAATACACATCTTCGTTGGTAACTACAAGCAGTGAATATGGCAAATCAACCTTGTCCGGGAGCCTGTCCGAGTTGCACCATCTTCCAAGAGTGCTTTTCAAGGGCCGATGTGACTCCTGACGAACAGTCAACACCTTGGCTTTACGCACCGACAACAAGGAACCATCCCATGCAATATCACCTTTGCCGAGTTTTAGAAGGTCTTTGTGCGCCTGCTCGGAATCCACATTCGCAGCGGGATTTAGTAACTTGCCGCTTGCAAAATCCAAGACAAAACCTCTTTCCAAAATCAAGGCAATGCCGGCTTTAGGAATAAAAATCTCCTTATCTTTGGATATATACTTTTCTGCAACGGTGTCCTGTGCGGTAACTTTAGGGGTTGCTTCGTCGTTGTCGCTCAATTGCCCAATAAGAGTTGGATCCGGAAGTGGTGGTTCCCATCCGAGTTCCTTTATACGCTGTTTTACCGCCGCATTAACGGCCGACATTAATCGGTCAACAGCCACCTTATCCTCAAGGATCTCATTGGCCAGTTTCTCTATTTCATTCGAGGCAAAAGGGAATCGCGAGTACATAGTCGAAACCTGGCTCGTCAAGACATCTCTGTGTTGAATCATCGCCCTCTGGAATTTGGCTTTTTTCCTTGCTTCTACTTGCTCCTGATGTTTGCGAATCATATTACGATATTCATCTGTATTGGTAGGTCCATCGGGCGAAAACCTGTCAACAGCGGGAATATCCGGCTTTATCTCGGGAATATCATACTGTAAAATTTCCTTTAAGCCATCAAGGTAGGGCATTACGGCCTTTCGGCGGGCAGT
>JAOUFU010000658.1 GCA_029858035.1 Phycisphaerae bacterium | reverse complement strand
AGTTCTACTAAGGAAATGTCTTCACAGCTAATTGAAGATCAGAAGTATATCTCATGAGGAACCTTCCTAATGTCTCGCTAATAGTTATGCGCGCACCCCAAAAAATGGTGACATCATCCTTCGATTTCCCGCACTTCCCCTTTTTTCAGAGTATATTTTTTATTAATATGCAGGTGTTTTCATTTTTTTAGAACTGATTTTCCATAATTTCCCTTAAATTAAAGATAGGATAATATTAGAAATGGAGGAAAAATATTCAGAAAACCAAAGTAAATTGTCCCGTGCCCCACGTGGTGGGGTCGCGGGGATTTGAACCCCGGACCAGTGGAGACATCACCCGCTTTATATTTTTCCCGCAAACTCCCCCTTTTTTAATCGTTCTACAACATGGTATTATATACTCTAAAACAAACAATGAAAGCGATCAAGACAACAACTAGAATGAACGCGGCTGAGAGTTTTCTGGAATATGGAATATCCAGTCGATGCCTAGATTCGGAATTGAACCGCCTGGCATCAGAGGCTGGGTAAAGGTATGCGTCTCAGGGTCGTATTCGAAGTTGGCATTTACCTCACATTCGACTGGAATGGTCACGTTGACCAAATCCATTCTGATTTTAACGGGTTTCGTACCAAGATTGTAGATCCAATGTGTTGAGAGAGCTTCGACATTTGGCTGAAAAAGATTCTTGAGGAAACCACGTTGGTTACGATCTATCCTTAACGGTGAGAGAGATACTGGAGGTCCTGCACCTCTGAGCACGGTGGGTTCGCTTACTACTCCGGCTGGAACTGCAAGCCAGAAATGAACAATTTCGTTTGATCCAAAGCTTTGTGCATAGGCTCCTGCAACTAAGGTAAAAAAGAACATAGTTAAAACGGCAATTTTAACTTTCATTTAATAACCTACCGCGAGGTAATTTTAAATGTAAATCAGAACCCTTTTTATGACTTATTCCGAGGTAGAAAATTGGAACAGTAGGTTCTATCGCACGTTTTGTGTTTCTGCCACTTCATCAAGTTTCTGGTTTTGATTGTCGCGTTTTCTTCTAATGAGAACAACTGCCACAGCAATCGCGGCGACTAAAGCAACTATTCCAGCGGTAGCCAAGGGATGAAATGAGTTGGGTTCTTGAATCTTTTTTAGCTCTATTGTTTGCGAATTCGTTGACTCAAGGTTTCCATTGGCATCGAGACTTCTGAAGTAAATTGTAGTCTCTCCCTCAGCGTAAAACGGCACTGGCGCTGTATACTCAGTCCAAGTTTGGCTGTCGAAACTATATTCTATTAGGCTAACGCCGGAAAGATCATCAGTTGCTGACATGGTTATGGCCACAGCAGATGTATACACACCCAACGAGTCTTTCTTCCCGTTCACAAAGATTTTTGTTACAGGCGTAATCGAATCTCTGGTAGTAACCAAATTTATTGTATCTGAAAACGGTTCTGAGACAAGACCAGCGTTATCTCTTACTTGAAAATAAACTGTTTTGGTTCCTGCACTAGTTTCTAAAATCCACGATTTGCGGTTGGCTATTGTCTCCCAGTTTGACCATAATATACCGTCATTAGAGAAGCGCATAACCGATGGACCAGAGGGCACACCCCAAATGTAGCCAGGAGGGGGAGGTGTAGTGGGTCCTGAAGGCTCGTCGGCTACTGACAAATTTAGATCGATAGAAGTGGAAAATGCCTCTTTTGCACCGCCTTCTATCAGTAAAGATCCATATGGAGGAGTTTTGTCTATATCCACTGTTCCAACTGTTGTTTCCCAAGAAAAACCTGTTGTACTTACCACTCGATAGTAGATTGCAGTTTGTCCTTCTTCGAAGATTGTGAAGGGCTCAGAATAGGTTCTCCATTCTTGATTATAGAATGTGTATTGGATAGTGAGCGAGTCGGAATCATCTCCGGATATAAATAATGAAGCCTGAACATCTGAAGTATACCAGCCATTGTCACCCAACGTGCCTCCTAGGCTGAGAACGACAGTAGGACGATTTGCGCTCATAAGTTGAATGCTAGACTTTTGTGGAAAAGTCATAATTGACAAGACATGTTCTGATTGATATTCGACGGACGTTATAGTTTGCTGCTGCATATTTGAGCTGCAGAGTGTCAGATTATTATCCAGTTCAACAGACCCCCTAGAGAGCAAGGGCATAAACGCAAAAGAGGTTAGAAGCACAAAAACTGCTGAAAACACGGCAAAAACAACCAATCGATATCGCCAATTGTCAAAACTACTTTTACCAGATGGATTCAGCTTCAGCTTAACCTCCAAGGTTTTCAATTAATCCGAATTTCATTTAAACTTATAGGAATATTTAGTTGCATCTTCTTTCTAATCAATTTAGAACTGATGACAACCTCTGTTTCCGAGGTGCTTCAATGAAGGTTGCATTACAGTAGGCAGATTGCTTTAA
>JAOUFU010000657.1 GCA_029858035.1 Phycisphaerae bacterium | reverse complement strand
TAAATCACATGTAACCTTTTCGAATCCCATCTCGTATAATTTAAAGTAGTCTAATTATTGAATTTTCAGAAGGCTATGATGACATCAAAAATCACCACCCAATGAATAATTTCTGGAAGAAGCTGGAAAGGCAATAGGCATGAAAAAAATAGACCTCTCACGTCTCATGACACTGGCGTGCGTGATTCTTACTAGCTCAAAATGGGGGGTTGCAGAAAATTGGCCGGGATGGCGGGGTGACGGCAGTGGCATTTCAAATGAGAAGGATTTGCCGCTGGAATGGAGTGAGCAAGAAAATGTCAAATGGAAGACGTCAATCCCCGGAACAGGTCACTCTTCTCCGATTGTCTGGAAGAACCATGTTTTTGTTACTACGGCAGTCGCTGGAGATGAAAGCGTCGAGTCTTTCAAGGGGGGTATATATATGGGAGGCAATCGTGATAAACCAGATGACTCCGAATACACTTATCGTTTGATCTGTCTGGATGCCGATGGGGGTAGTATAAGATGGTCAAAAGACGTCCTTCAGCAAAAACCCAAGACACGCCGCCATACTAAAAACACCTATGCCTCGGAAACACCTGTTACTGATGGGAAATATATCTTCGCTTCATTTGGCTCAGCAGGTTTGTATTGTGTTGATTTTGAAGGTGAGGTTGTCTGGAAGCGGGATCTGGGGACACTGCGTGTGCAGCGAGGCTGGGGGACAGGATCTTCACCTGTATTATTCAAGAACACCATTATTGTCAATTGTGATAGCGACGATGATTCTTACATTACCGCATTCGAAAAAACTACTGGCGAGCCAGTATGGCGAACTGAGCGTGATGAAGGTGCATCTTGGTCAACACCCTATTTGTTCGAGGCTAAAGGACGAACAATCGTCGTAACCAACGCTGGAAAGCGAATGAGGGGCTACGACGCAGAAACGGGGAAACTTCTGTGGGAATGTGCCGGAGGATCGATGATCACTGTTCCCTCTCCTGTTTCTACGAAAGACATGGTATTTCTGTCTTCCGGTCACAGCATATCCTTTTTGCCGCAACCAATCATAGCTATCCGACCAGAGGCGTCAGGTGATATTACTCCAACTGGCGGTAAAACCCAGAGTCAAGGTGTTGCTTGGTTACATTCCAAAGGAGGTCCCTACGTTGCTTCTCCGATTGCAGTTGACAACTATCTCTACGTTCCTCTTGATAGAGGAACCTTAACCGCTTATGAAGCACAAACGGGAAAGATTATACACGAAGAGCAAAAACTTGGCGATCGCAATACAATTACGGCTTCGCCTGCATTTGGAGATGGCAGACTATACATTCAGACAGAAGATGGTGAGTGTTATGTTCTTAAGATGGGGCCGACATTGGAAATTCTCGCAGTTAATAAGCTTGATGAAGTTTTCTGTGCTTCACCGGCTATCTCCGAAGGTAAAATCTTTCTGAGAGGGCGGAAACATTTATACTGTATTGGAAAGTAGTGTCTTGGTGACCAGCAATTGTATTCGATTAGCTCTTAAGTAGATTCCTAAATAGGGCACACTGTCTATGCTGTAGGCAGTTGTTTTCTTTTCTCCCAAAACCCCCTCACAGCCCCAATAATTAATTCCTTTATCTGTCCCCCCCAAAGTCATCTGGACCCTGGATCGTGGAACCGGGAACCGCCGGGAAGCTAATAGATCCCTCCGGTGAGAGATCAACGGATATCTAAGATTGGGTTGTTACAATATGAGGCGAATCCCCATAACTTACGCCTCAAAAAGGCTTTAGAAGTTACACAAATTGGGCACTGCACGGAGGGAATAAATATAAAACGGATTTTCGTAAAACCTTAGTCCTTATGGAATAAAGACTTAAGGGGACTGGAGGCGGGGGGATTCGAACCCCCGTCCCGAGATGCTTCAAGACAAGCGTCTACATGCTTAGTCGCTTTATTGTTTTTTCGCCTTGTCAAGCGCCAAACGACAGGCTCATAACGCGGCTATTCCGGGATTGAATCTCGCCTTACCGGCCCGAAAAACCGGCTCGGCCAGCCCACTATTTGACGCCCTTACCAGACCCGCAGGCAAAATCAGGCAGGACGGGCCGCTAATTAAGCAGCCATGCGCAACTGTGTGTTGCCAATTAAACTTATTGCCGGGTGATTAGCCAGGCCAACCGGCGTCCTGGGCATGCAGCTTGACCATCCGCCATCCGGTCGAAGCCATTCGCCCCCGTATTCACTTTTCAATGCCCTTACTTGTCGGATCCCCAATCGATCCCTCGCAACAAAAGCAGATTATATCAGCTAATACGCCAAATCGCAAGAAAGGTTTGCTCGCGGGCGCATTGGTACGCGTTTCCGGTTGGGTGTTCTTCAGTCTATCGCCGGCGGCGACAATTGCCTTCAAGCCTCCGGATAGACCCACGGCTTGCGATATACGCGGCGGAGCAG
>JAOUFU010000656.1 GCA_029858035.1 Phycisphaerae bacterium | reverse complement strand
GACAAAAAATATGAGCGAATTGTCGTGATTGGGCCAAGCCATACGGCGTATATGGAAGAGATGCTGAGTGTGCCTGGCGTAACGCATTACGAAACGCCCCTGGGCCAGGTACCGCTGGATGTGGACTTTATAAACAAGCTTCTCGAATATCCCGTGTTCCGGAGTACGCCGTATGCGCATACAGAGGAGCACAGCGTCCAGATAGAGCTTCCGCTGCTGCAATATAACCGTAAGGATTTTAAGTTCGTTCCGATTGTTGCCGGCCACTGTTCGTTAGAGACAATCCGCAAAGCAGGCAGCATTTTGAAAAGCCTGGTCGATGAGCAAACCCTTGTCATTGCGAGCTCTGATTTCGTTCATTATGGCCCAAGGTTTAGCTATGTGCCTTTCAAAAACAACGTGGCTGAGCAAATAAAAAAAGTTGATATGGGGGCATACAAGCACATAGCCAACCTGGACTGCGAGGGCTTTTTGAACTACAAGCAGACGACGGGCGCCACAATATGCGGTTACGTTCCCCTTGCGATATTACTTTCGATGCTGGAGAAGCCGGCCGAGGCCCACTTAATAGAATATGCAACATCCGGTAAGTTAACCGGCGACTATACAAATTCAGTGAGCTATCTTTCGGCGGCTTTTTCCGGGGCATGGCCGAAAAGCCCGGCAACGGCCCTGAAGCCAGGCAACCCTGAATTGAGCGAGAAAGATAAGGAACAATTGCTGGCTCTGGCAAGGAAATCAATTACCAGCTACCTGAAGGATAAACAAGTTCCAGAACCATCTGAGTATGGTATTACCATAAGCGAGGCAATGAGAGTTCCCCGTGCAGCGTTTGTTACTCTGAAAAAGAATGCCCTTGTGCAAAAAGGCGGCGAAGAAACAAAACAGGAAATGTCTCTGCTCAGAGGCTGTATAGGCGATATTTTCCCGCGAAGGCCTTTATACCAATCGGTCATCGGCAATTCAATCAATGCCGCTGTGAACGACAGGCGTTTTCGGCCGGTAACGATAGATGAATGTAACGATATCACAATCGAAGTATCCGCGCTGACAGCGCCTCAGCCCATCGTGTCACCCGATGAGATTAGAATCGGCGTAGACGGCGTTGTATTGAATAAAAACGGCCGGTCGGCAGTGTTTCTGCCTCAGGTCGCGCCTGAGCAGGGCTGGGATTTAAACCAGATGCTAACAAATCTATCTTTGAAAGCGGGATTGGCCGGCGATGCCTGGAAGGAAGGTGCCAGCTTTCTGGTCTTCCAGGCTGTTGTTTTTGGTGAAGAAAGATGAGAGCCGTTCGTGCTTTTCTGATATTCAGTTACGGCCTGTTTACAATCGCAGCCCAGACGCTGTTGTTTCGCGAGTTCATCACGACCTTCGAAGGCAACGATATAAGCGTCGGTATCTTTTTTGGCTCGTGGTTTTTGTGGGTCGGGTTAGCCGCCCTGCTGGTTAACAAAGCAAAGGCTTTAGCTGACAAACTGCTCAAACACATAGAGTTTCTATTTCTGGGTTATCTTCCGGCATTTATTCTCCAGGCCGTTTTGATTATTCAGGCACGGGAGCTTGCCGGCATCGAAACCTACGAACTCTTGTCCATACGGGCTGTTCTGCTTTTATCAATAGTGATAAACGCGCCTGTCAGTGTTATCACGGGGATGCTGTTTCCTATTGCCTGCAGGTGGGTCCAGCAGGACCAAAAACTTCCCGTTTCGCTTGTATACATAATTGAAGCAGCCGGAAGTTTGTTTGGGGGCCTTGCGGCAACTGTGCTTCTCGGTTACGGCGTTGGTTCGGCAACGATTTTTTTCATACTTGCCTTTATTGTCTCGCTGTCAGTATTTTGTGTACAACTTGCCAAGGCACGGCGATGGATTTGGGCTGTTTTGCCGGTATGCGCTTTAGTTTGTTTGATTGCCGGGGCCGACAAGGCCCTGATGCAACAGATGCAAATTATAAAATGGGACAAGCTATTTCCCGGGAATGTGCCTGACGGTTCGTTCCGAACGGCACAGGCGGAGTACCTTCACGGAGTTTACCAGGGCCAATGGGTAGTTGTACGCGAAGGCAGCACCTGCGAAGTATTGCCGGACGAGAGTTCCGCCGGGCGGATTGCAGCTATTGGATTGTGCCAAAATCCTGATGCTAAGAGAGTTCTTGTTGTCGGCTCGGGATTAGGTCTCTGCTATGAATTCCTGCGATTGCCACAGACCGAAATTATAACCTGGGCACATTGCGACAATGAGTATGTGCAGAGGGTAGACAGATTTATACCGCCGAGGCTTAAAATCTCCGATGAGCGATTAGAAGCCGGTACCGGTGACGTTCGCTCATTGCTGGATAAAAAGAAGCGATATTATGACATAGTAATCCTCAACTTGCCCGATGCAACCAGCTCTGTCCTGAACCGGTACTACACACTTGAATTTTATCG
>JAOUFU010000655.1 GCA_029858035.1 Phycisphaerae bacterium | reverse complement strand
ATGGCGTCTACAATTGCCCAACGGTAATATCAAAGCCGAAGAAGCGATACTGCTTGCCGATGCTGCCGAGCCAAAGGGTGCCGAGCTGCGCATCAACCTCGAACACGGACTCGAACTTTACGGCAAGAAAACATTTGAGCTTCCCAAAACGCTTTCTGCCTTCGAGAATAATCCGGTAGTGATTGCGTGTCCCGGCTCGACAACCTGTCCGCGTGCTGTGGCAAATACAAGGCCAATCGCCAACAGCATAAGAAAAGCACTTGAAGACCTTTACCATCCCGATTTACGGATCAACATCTCAGGCTGCCCGAACAATTGTGCTCAAAGTTCTGTTTCAGGTATCGGGCTCGTTGGAGTGCTGCGCAAGCAAAATGGGAAACCGGCACAATGCTATCGTTTATTTACCGGTGGAGGCAACGGCAGAAATGACAAATTAGCCGGGGAAACCGGGATTCTTAATGTTCAAGATATTCCGAGCGCCATAAAAGAACTGGTGAAAAGACAGGAAAAATGAAAGACTCCGACATATTGTCAAATAAAAAAACTTGTTGCTGCTAATGAATGTTATTATAATTCTCTTTGGAATTTAAATTTGCCAGGGGAGCCTGCGTTCGGCCGACAAAGCCGGGCTGAGGCTGAGAGATCGCCGGCTTGGGCGATGACCCTACGAACCTGATCAGGGTAATACCTGCGAAGGGAGGCTGATATGGATGAATATGAAGCACTCCTTTTGCCGGAGTGCTTTTTGTTTTATCGTCAATGGTCACTAAATTAAAAGTTTCTAAAAATGGCAAGGAAAGGGAATAAAAATGATAGAAACTGATATCTCCAAAATAATCATCCAGGAGTACACAAGGAGACTGTGCGAACATCTCGAAAATGACGTAGTCACAGTCGGTGCCGGCCCTGCGGGTTTGGCTGCCGGCTATTACCTGGCCAAATCCGGGATAAAAACAACGATAGTCGAAAAGAAGCTTTCGATAGGCGGTGGAATCTGGGGAGGGGCATCGGGCTACAATATCGTTACCTTCGAAGATACAGACATCCTGGATGAAATAGGCGTGACGACAAAGAAGGAAGGAAATTTATATATATCAGATGCAATAGAATTTGCTACGGGTTTGGCATATAAGGCCAAGAAAGCAGGAGTTGCGATATTTAACCTGATAGAGGCCGAAGATATCGTACTAAAGGACGAAACCGTGAAAGGTATTGTCGTCAATAGTGCCAGTATACGAACACTGGGTTTGCACGTAGACCCATATTGCATCTGTGCAAAATGTGTGATTGACGGGACGGGCCACCCGGCCGAACTGGTCAGTATGCTGAAAACCAGAAAGCCGGACCTCTTCCCGAAAGAGCTGCATGAGTATTTTATGAACGTTGAGACCTCCGAAGCCGGCGTGGTGGAAAAGACAGGCGAGGTCTTCCCCGGCCTGTACGTCGCGGGTATGGCCGTATGCGATGTCTATAACCTGCCGAGAATGGGACCAATCTTCGGCGGAATGCTAAAATCAGGAAAAAAAGTCGCTGAACTAATAATAAAAAAGCTAAAGGCCTAAAGCACAAAAACACATATTTGCTCAACTATCGATAATCTTTTCGATCGGCGGAGCACAGTATAAAGCAAAGTTGGAGATGGTCGGACAAATCCGCGAATCCAAGATCCGGATTCGAACCTTATCCGCTGTAACATTCGATGTGCGGCAGATTCGCTTATAACCCACTGTTTGTCCCTCGGCGATTTGCAGCCATTGGCCGTCTACATATACATCCACGGCAAATTTGACGATGCGCTGGCCGAAGTCGCGAATTTGCTCCTGGAACATCACACGATTGAATGTCTTCTCTCCATTCAGGGTAACCACCAATTCCGCCTGTGTGGTCCAGTCGGGCGGCATCCAGCACGTATTCGTATCACCATCGAGTGCATTTGCTGCTTCAAAGCCCGAACCGCGGCTCACTGAGGCGGTTGCAGTTGCACCCTCAGCCAGGTTGGTCTTGAAGGTTTGGCGGAGGATTTGGCCGATTTCCTGGAGTACCTTGCTATCGCGATCAGGAAACAATCCATCGCGATTAGGAGGAATATTGAGCAAAAACACGGAGTTCCCTCCGATGGAGCGATACCAGATATCGAGAATCTCCTCAGTTGCTTTGACATGCTGTTTTTCGTCGCGCCAAAACCAGCCATGCCGGATAGAGGTATTCGTTTCAGCCGGATACCAATGAAGGTATCCGCCGCGATTGAGGCTCTCCTGAAGCTTGGGCAGGCTTGCGAGGTCTTGTGCCGTCATATCCGGCCAATTGAACTCGCCCACTGGCGCACTTATGGGGACAACGTTCCACTCGGCGGCCCTTGTGCCCCCGCCTTCATTGCCGCACCACCGCACATCGGGCCCCTTACCGAAGATCACGGCCTGCGGCGCCAATTC
>JAOUFU010000654.1 GCA_029858035.1 Phycisphaerae bacterium | reverse complement strand
TCACCGAATCGACAAACTCACTACTTGGTTTATCTGCATCGCCGGCCAGTTTCACCAGCCGCGATATATTTTCTTCCAGATTGTTTTCTTTAGGTTTCATAATTTTTATCCCTTCTTGTCCGCCGGTGCCATTCGTTCAAGCTCCCGGCGAAGAGAAATCCTCGCCCGATATAACAAGCTGTGCACGGCCTTCTCGGTAACTCCCAACCGCCGGCCAATGTCACGCGCCGAAAGTCCTTCGATATATTTGGCTCTCAGCACCGCTTGCTCCTTACTTGCCAATCCGGCCAATGCCGCCTTGACTACCGCTGCCGTTTCTTTCTGTTCGAGCACTTCGTCGGGCAATGGCTCACTGTCAATCGTCTCGACATAGCTGCTGATATCACCGTCAACGCTGGGCCGGCTCGCACGCCTTCTCATCTCCAGGCGGATATTGTTCCGTGCGATACCGAAAATCCATTCTTCGCCGCTGCCCTTCGTCGGCTCATAGCTGTCACGTCCCCGTACAGCGTCAAAAACCGTCTTTTGCACCAATTCTTCAGCCAGTGCCGGATTCGGCCATCGCCGCATAAACATACCGTAAAGCTGTGGTATCTCCCGGCTTAGGAATTCCCGCCACATATCTGCATCGCCTGCAGATATCCACGCCCAATCTTGTTGGTTAGACTGATCAGCCACTTTGTCAAACTCACGATTCTGGTACCGGTTTCTACTAAGTATTATGCGCAAAGAAAGCAAATTACTCACACATTTTTAAAATTTCCTAAAGCAACACGAGACACGAACAACGAGATATTTTCCTCAACCAAACTTGACATACAAGGACCGTAAAGATAGACTCATGCCGATTATTCGAAATGAACAACGAAAACAAGACGTGATAAATTAGAAGACAAAATCGCTATGCTTGGTGTATTGTTCGGTCAAGGTGAAGTGCTGGTAATCGTTATCGTCACGGCAATTGTCGTCTTTTTAATCCTCCATCGCCGCCGCCGCCAAAAACGCTGATTTACCGCTTCCCCGCAGTCTCCCTCCGAATTTAATCCAATCCACCTGCTCTTCACGCTGTCCTTAACCTGTCGCCCACTAACATATCCACAACACAATAAGCGGCAAATCCAAGCACCAGCGCGAGAATGATATATAATTGCCACTCACTCCTGATAGTTTCTACTGATATTGTCCGGCCGATTCCATCAATATAGGCCCCGCCACGCTCTGCGAAGCCAGCCGCAATGTTTCGAAGAATCCCCGCAATCCTGCCTGGAAAAACCGTGATCCCAACAGCCGCCAGAACGCCAAATACAATACACCCCGCCAGAGAAAGCCTTTCCTGCAAAACCACACGGGCCAAAATCCGCCGCTGCTCGGCTTCTTCAATCTGTTTTAACGTCCTCTCGGTAAAATCCGCAGGGACAGGCTCCGAATGTCTCCGCAAAGACTCACCTAACATCTCATCAAATTTATCTTCATTTAATTTACTGGCCATCATCAATATCCTCTTCGAAAGCCGCAGCTAATACCTGTTTCAATCTATCACGTCCTCTAAACAAATATGTCTTGACCGTATTTTCCTTTATTTGCATTATCTTTGCAATATCAACGATACTTTTTTCTTCCCGATAATACAGTATAACAGCCATGGCCCAAAGTCGCGGTAGCCTCTCGACCGCATCCCAAACGATTTTCTCTGTCTCTCTGCCCTGCACCACCGCGGCCGGTCCTTGTTCCCTGCTGTCGCCAACCTGTTCATCCAGCTCAGCCTCAAGCTGCCCCTGCTTTCGATTCTTCCGCAGGTAGTTTATTCCCTGGCGGTACGCTATAGTCCAAAGCCAGGTGCTTAGCTCCGCCTGGCCGCTGTAACGCCCTATCGCCTTGAAAGCTGCCAAAAACGTCTCGCTCGCCACATCCTCAGCCTCGTCCTCTCTCAGCCCTAATCTCCGGCAGCACAGGAAAACCGTCTCTTTGTATTTGTCAATGAACTCGGCAAACGCCTCGTGGTCACCGCTGCGAAGCAATCGTAACCACTTTTTCTTTTGCCTTCTTTCACATATTTTATCTACCAAAAAAGGCTCCTTCTATTGTTAGTCGAATAGAAAGCCCAATAAGTTTCAGATTTTCCATCACTATTATAGAAAATATGTCAAAAATTCACAGCATAGATATTTAACATAAAAATAAAGAAAAAATTGTATGTTTTTTGAAACCTGATGCCCAGAACCTGCGACTAACCAGCAAAAGACGGCAAAAAACCAAAAAGAAAGGAAATCAAACAATTAAGGTGGAAAAAACAATGAAAACCAACTGTTATCTAAAACCGGCCTGGACACATAATAGCTCAATAAGAACGGACCTTCCCCTAACGGTAATCACAAAGACAAGCAAGAGGAGGCTTATGGAAATAGTAAGCCCGGGCCAGCTTTGCTGTGTCGGCAA
>JAOUFU010000653.1 GCA_029858035.1 Phycisphaerae bacterium | reverse complement strand
TGGCTGCCATTACGACGGCCCCATCAAAATAAGGATTTCCTGAAGAACCCGTGACACCATTACAGCCAAAGTGGGAAGCATTACCACTTCCCGATCTGCTCAGTCTATACGAGTCGTCACCCTTGGCGAAAATGGTCTCCCACGTCTTGGTCCACGGAGGGGCCTTGACCCACACTGCCATCGTAATCGCGCTATTAATGGTAAGCGACGCACCGTTCCCGCAGTTAACCCAGTCACCGGCGCCATCAAGATCCAGCGCACCGTCTATCTGGCCGGCCACCCACTGCGGGTCACCAATCAGAGTGCCGTTGTTCCCATTGCCGCTTGAGTCGTAGGCGATGGTACCGGATATCTCATCCAACATCCACAAACCAACAAGGTCGGGATCAGCGCCTTTGGTCACGCTCGTCGGAACAAGAGCCAGCACAAAAACAAAGGAAATTAAAAAAATCAGTTTTTTACACATAATAGATACTCCTTCAAAAAAAGTTAATATAATTGTAATTCAGCTACACGCTAAAAATTTTTGATTACTTTAACCATGTATTGAAAACCCTCGTCCTCGGTGTATATCATGCAACTATCAAACAACCTCCAACGAACGAAAAAAGAATGTATAATTCCACCACACCAGAAAAACAAAACGTACATCGCTCCCCGGCTTTTTTCGCAGGGGCCTACACATTAAACTGCAAAGGGCTCCAAACACTCTATAATATATTAAGATTACTAAATTTCACCCCGGATTGTCAACTATTTTTTCCATTTTTGCGGACCTATTACCGCATAAGTGGCCGGAATGAGGAGTTTTACCGGTTAAAAGAACTTTTTCTTAGTTATCGGTCATATTTCAACATGCTTTCTCCGTCAGAAAATCGAGTTTTTAAGCAATTTTTTGGGGGTTCCCGGGGGGCTCCACCGTTATTTCCGCTCAAAAAACAATCGGGGCCTACACCGAATCAATCAGTATAGGCCCCGAAATGATGCAAAATCAAAGGGCTAACTAATGCTAAAACCCATTATGGTACAGGCCAGAGGATCTGTTCAAGATACTTGTCTGCTATGAGAGCATAGTCCTTGAAGTTTATCCACTGGTTACCGGGTGTTTCACCCTGGTACACATCAGCATCCGACAGAATCGGCAGATGCAGCGTCGATGCGCCATCGGAAGCGATGTACGCGACCTCTGCCTGCGAGAGACCATAGTTGTATATACGCACGTCGTCAATCCTGCCGTTGAAGTAGTTAGCAACGTTGTATTGGCCTATGCGGAAGGGTACGTTGCCCGACGTGGCCAGCGTTCTTGGCTGCTGTGCAACGATTGCACCGTCGGCATATACAGTGGTTTGGCTTCCGTCATGAACAAGAGCGAAATGGACCCACTTGTCCTGCGAATCGTAAGTGAAATCCATGTCATAAGCACCGCCCCAGAGTTGCGTCCGCCACTGGTTATCGGTAGTCAGTGTTCTCAGGCAGAAATTTTGCCCATCGGCATAGTTGCCCATATCGAAGATGCCGCCGTCGTTGAAGCTGCGTGTATACGCCCAGGCCGTGATGGTCTTCGGGCTATTTCCGTCAATCCCGAGGTCAATGGCGTTCGCATCGGTCGCGATCCAATCGATGCCGTCCAGGTCCACAACATTACTGCCTCTGACCGCATCAGAAACTATAGTTGGGGAACCACACGGGTCACCGTCGTTGGTGCCGGCGCTGTCGTTGTAGTTGCCCTCAAACAGGTATTGTGCTATAGGACCGACGCTGGGATCCTGTGTTGCAATAACCTCATCGCGTAACAGCCAGTCGGCTCCCACCAATGCAAGGTCCTTCTCGTCAACGATGCAGTCGTAAGGCTGGGCAATATCGTAAAGTGGTTTCGCCAGCGATGGAATACATCTGGGAGGACACGCACGGATATCATCAACGTAGATGGCACCCGAACCACCCTGGACCGGAGCGGCCCTGTCACCAAGGCCGATGTAGACCTTCTTGACACCATCCAGGTTCACTGTTGTGAAGTCCGACAGATCTATATTCCACTCCTGCCAGGTCGTCAGTGTTGCCGCGTTGGCATCATCGTGCTCGACCACCGACGTATTAGTACCGTCAGAGAGAGCTACATACAACTGCTCGGGTTCATTAGTGCCAATGTTACCGAAGATCCAGTTCGGCGGCAATGGACTTATCAGCAAGTCGTTGAAGTCGGCCGCACACATCAGATTAGCGTTATGGCTGCTGACCGCACTGCCGGCATAGAGATTCGGATCATCAATAGTACCCATACCAATTACCGGGAATACCGGCGCCGAACCAGGAACGTTCACATCCTGCCAGACAAAAGGATTGTCTGAATGTTTGGCCTCGAACGAGCCATCGATGTTGCGCACCAATCTTACGTATTGCGGCGCGGTGATTCCGGGCTTGGTTATCTCGGTCGTGGG
>JAOUFU010000652.1 GCA_029858035.1 Phycisphaerae bacterium | reverse complement strand
GGCCTAACGGCGAACGCATAAATATGGGAGTGTATGGCGGAACGGCGGAGGCAAGCATGTCATTGTCGGATGCAGGGAATATTGCAGACTTGAATATTGACGGACAGGTGAACTACAGGGACATGAAGCTGCTCACAGATAAATGGGCTTATGAAAGCCTCTTAATGCCTGAAGACCTGAGCAGAGACGGGACAGTCAATTTCACCGATTTTGCCATTTTTGCCCGCATTTTGGAACTTCTGGCACGTAATCCGAATCCAACCCATTTCGCAATGGGCGTGAGATTGGACGCTGATTTGAGCTGGACGGCTGGACGTGGTGCCACATCGCACGATGTTTACTTCGGCACAAGCAATCCTCCACCGTTCATACGCAACCAGACTGCTGCAACATTCGAACCCGGGACAATGGCTCAAGCTGTTCGGCACTACTGGCGTATCGATGAGGTCAATCCCTCCGGCACAATCAGGGGTACGGTATGGAGCTTCTGGACCATGATGCTCCCCCCGCCGTAAGTGTTTTGCCACCATGACATACGAAGTTCAAGTTGCCTTGCGCGATATGCTTGCGACCTTTTGGCCGTAATAATAGCATTTATTGACAGACCAATACTTTTCCTCTGACCGCGAAAGGATTAAAAACCTTAATAACCGGCAAAAAAACTGATTTTCCACCCGAAAGCCATACATTTCAATCCTGCTCTCGGCAACAGTTTAAAATGAACCTCTTCTCTCAACTCCGATAGCCCAAATTCGATAACCTCTCACAAAAAAATAGTAGTTATTAGTAATATTTCTCTTGCAATTTGAAGACAAAGATGCCATAATTGGTTCCGGACGCTGCGAGGAGTGTGTCGTTACAGACCCTCTAAAGTCCATTCAAAAAAGTAGGTGCGCTGTTTATAGAAGGCTTACCACACCTTGGGTTTTTGGTAAGGAGCTGCCCATGAACTTGATTGATAACACCGGATTAATTTTTTTAGTGTCGGAAGAATTTTCACATTGTTTTTATAACTTTTTTGGAGGTATGTAAAATGTCTGATTTTAGAAAATCCTTAATTGCCTGCTTTGTGGTGGCGAGTTTTGTAATAGCTCCCCTTCAAACATTTGCATGGCAAGCATCCGGCTGTGGAGGCTGTGGTGCAGATTACTTTTATACCTGCGCCGACAGATTCTGCGACAAGGTTGACAGCTTCCCGGGATGGAGTCAACAATTTTGTTTAGGCTGTTCAAGCTGCAGCCAAAATTATTACATGAGGTCGGCTATCGGAGGCAGCGAGAACTCCTGGGTTGACAGCACTTCCATTCACTTTCGAAATAGTCACTGCGGCACGGCATACGATTCACTCTGGGACAAGACTCTCAGTGCGATACCTTTTACTGACGGCTCTGTGACTCCCGGGGAGGCATATCGGTCATACGGTGACAATGACGCGGAATGGATTGCGGTTAAGTGCTGCAGTTTATTGCGTGATAGCTCCAGGGCATATTGGTACACAACCTTTAATGGGCTGCACTTGTTTTTAGGGTTTAAGACCAGCAGCTATGGGGCCACTAATTTCGGCAGGGACTGGGCCAACAGGATGAAAAAAACGACAATATTGTGGTGGACCTGGGACGGCCAGACCCTTACACAGGCGTGGTTTAATACCACCGACGCGACTCAGCCCAGCGGGACAACAGCCCGTGTTCTTGCAGAAGTACATAATAACTATAACGACCATCTCTGGGGTAATGGTTACGTTTCGCCGGATCCTTCTTACAACGGATATTACTGGTATTGGGACCACGTGGCAGGCAGCCCACCGTATCTGACCGTCAATAGTCTCGAAACGATGAACGTATACAGGATTGTCCCACGTACAGTGAGCGAGGATTACGTTAAATCAATCGGAAGAGCATTTGGCTTGGCAGGCCCGGTAGGCGATGCGTGTGGCTCTTTAGTAATGGCAGATCTTACGAATGAGAAAGAACCTAAAGTTTTGCAAATATCCAAGGAAAGCGGCCATTTTTATTTTCAGAACCAGGGCAAACTGTTCGCTGCTAACCCGGACGCGGGACAATTCCCTCCGGAGCAGGCAGAGCGAGAAGCGCGTAGTTTCTTAACCGAGTACGGCCTTCTTCCAAATGATGCAAAAGCTTTCACTGTAGAATTTGATACCTTAGTTGAGGAAAGCGATAAGGGCGAGGAAAGACAGCGTCTTCAACAGAATACTAACGTCGTTTATGCCCGGCAGCTTCCGGCAGACCCGGCAGGAGGACAAATGGTGTCCGTGGCCGGTGCCGGTGCGCGGCTGAAGGTCTATCTCTATGATGACGGCGAACACGGCGAGGTTATGGGCGCTATGGGCAACTGGAGGAATGTCGAAGTAATCGGCCAGATTCAGGTTAATAATTTCGATAGAACCTGGTCTTTCTTTGATCGATATAAAGAGGCCATTTC
>JAOUFU010000650.1 GCA_029858035.1 Phycisphaerae bacterium | reverse complement strand
CAAATGCCTGTGCTTTTTTTATTTATGCCCTTTTGGAGGGCGGTAAATATCTGACCGCTGTATATATCTGAACATCATAAGAGTCCTCAAAGTAGATATTGCTAATTTATATGTGGCAGGTTAGGATTTTGGATTGATTAGTACGGCCAAAATTGTGTTAAAAAAAAGTTGAATGGGTTGGGTATCTTGCTATTAAGAAGAGAGCTCGGTTTGTTTGATGTGTTTTGCATTGCCTCCGGAGCGATGATAAGCTCGGGCTTGTTTATTCTTCCCGGTATGGCCTATGCAGAGGCGGGACCTTCTGTTATTATTTGCTATTTTCTTTCCGGCCTTCTGTCGATACCGGGAATGCTTAGCATTGCTGAGATGACCACGGCAATGCCCAAAGCCGGAGGTGACTGCTTTACTATTATCCGAAGTATGGGCCCGGCGGTCGGGACTGCCGCCGGTTTGATGAGCTGGTTCTCTCTGGCTATGAAGAGTGCGTTTGCATTGGTAGGCATGTCTGTCTTTACAATACTTATCGTCGACATCGACATACATATAATCGCAGTTTCTTTTTGTCTTATCTTTCTGGTTATTAATCTTGTCGGTATCAAAGAAGCGGGCAGGATGCAGCTTGTTCTCGTGATTGGTTTGTTTGCGCTCATGCTTTTGTACATAGTGCTCGGTTTGCCGGAAGTAAAAATTACAAACCTTGAGCCTTTTGCACCAAAAGGACTGCCCGCCGTGCTTTTCACGACAGGTTTTGTATTTGTTTCTTACGCAGGTCTTCTCAAAATCGCCAGTATTGCCGAAGAAATAAAGAGTCCCGCTCGCAACATACCGTTGGGTATGATTCTTTCGCTGCTGGTGGTCAGCATTTTTTACACCCTTATGATCCTTGTGACCGCAGGTGTGCTCGATCCTTCTGAATTACAAAACTCAATGACTCCGATTTCCGACGGTGCGGCGGTTTTTATGGGGCAGTGGGGCAGAATTGCCCTGGCTGTCGCTGCTATACTCGCCTTTCTTTCCACTGCCAATGCCGGCATAATGACTGCCGCAAGGTCATTGGTGCCTTTAAGTGCCGATGGTTTGTTGCCCGGAGCCCTTGCCGGAATTAACGAAAGGTTCCGGACGCCCCACAACGCTTTATTTCTTACGGGTATATTTGTAATAATAGCTTTGTTTCTCAAGCTCAAGATACTTGTGGAAGCCGCTTCGGTTGTGCTTATCCTCACGAATATCCTCGCTTGCGTATCTCTGATAATTTTGAGAGAAAGCCGTTTGCAGAATTATCGCCCACTTTTCCGTGCTCCTCTGTATCCCTGGATGCAAATCGCCGGGATTGTGGCATTCCTCTTTTTGATATTTGAAATGGGAAAGGAAGCACATCTGATAAGCCTGGTTCTGTTTGTAGGCGGACTCTTTGTGTACTGGTTTTACGGGCGAATCAGAACAAACAGAGAATATGCGCTGCTGCACGTAATAGAAAGAATAACGGCAAAAGAGCTGACCACTCACTCTTTGGAAGCCGAACTGAGAGAAATTATCAGGGAAAGAGACGAAATTGTTAAAGACAGGTTTGACAATATCATAGAAAATTCCGTCATTCTGGATATCGATAAAGCTATAAAGGTATCCGAGTTTTTCAAAGTAGTTGCAGAGGAAATGGCTCCGAGGTTAAACCAGCAATCGGGATTTCTCTTAAAATTATTGCATAACAGAGAAAGACAAAGCAGCACCGTCCTCAGCCCAAGCCTGGCGATACCACACATCATTATACCGGGAAGGCAGCTCCTGGATATTCTTCTCGTCCGATGTAAAGAAGGAATCGTCTTTTCCGATTCGCACCGGCAAGTTCACGCTGTTTTCGTCATAGTCGGCACCAAAGATGAACGCCATTTTCACCTTCAGACCCTTTCAGCGATTGCGCAGATATCGCAGGACCCGGATTTCGAAAAAAAATGGATGTCGGCAAAAAATAAGAATTCCCTCAGGGATATTGTACTGTTGGGAACACGCAGACGACACTGAGTACGGAAGCCTTTTACTTTTTGTTATTGAATAATGTGGTTCTGCTTTCTGAAGATGTTGGAAATCTTTTTGCTCCCACCTATTTGCCTATACAGAACCGGCTGAATATTCTTTCTAATATCTGCTCATCGGCCCGATCCCCTCCCCCCGTGGCCGACTCTATGTCGAAAAGCCCCTGGTGGGCCGCCCGCAGAATCATTGCGGCAACCTCATCGTTGCCACCCTTCAATTCACTAATGGATTCGCTGATATTATCAATCGTCTCGGTGACCGCCTGTTTATGTCTCGTTGTAAGAGCAACACTCGATATCTGCTCCGGGACCTGCCCACCACCCGACCCGACCGTCAGTTTAATTATTGTTCTATCAATAGTCTCTCGCAGAAGTTCTATACCGCTCCCGGTTTCTACTGAGGTTGGCAAAAAA
>JAOUFU010000651.1 GCA_029858035.1 Phycisphaerae bacterium | reverse complement strand
CAGGGCGGACGCATTCGGCGTGGCCGTCCAGAAATCCGATGACGTAACCTCTTCGGCCTCGCGGACGAACCGGCAGCAATTCCCGTCCGCCGGCGGGTGGACTATTGAAACGCGATTCGAAGATAAGTACGGTCCGATGCGGGTGGTTAATATCGGTTATTTTCAAGCCATCTAAGTTTTCGTTCATTGCCCATGCCCGGCCGGCTTCGGTGGCAAAAGATGAAGTGAAAAATTTTTCATTGCTAATGTAAGGTTCAAGGGCATCCGGCCAATTGTCAACGGGTGGGAAACTTCCATCGTTTTCATCACAGTAAAGATTGATCTTCACACATAGCAGCTTTGCGTTATTCATTGATGAAAGTTCCTTATCGCGGTTTCTTGAGTTGTAAAGAGCCGTAAGCGTAATTCCCGTCATAAACGGTATCATAAGCAGGACTATCCCTGAAACCGATATACCTGCTATTGCCAAGCCGGTGCCTTTAAGCCAACCTTGACTTTTCCTGATGGCGCGGAGACTGACAATGCCAAGAATCAAGCCTCCAATAGCAGCAAGACCGGCGGTGCAGAAACCGCAGATTCCCAGGACCAGGCTTGCTATAGCCATGCCGGAAGTCTTTGCATCTTCGGCTGGTAAAGCGTATTGAGGTTTTATAGGCTCAAGACCAGCGTCAACGAGGGCGTTTATGCCATCACAAATCTTATTAAACAGAAGCGCCATTAATATTGTATTGACCAAGCCAATTAGCATTGATGCCTGCAATCCAACATTTACCGCGGCCGCTTCGGCGAAGTTCTTCCAGCCGTAGCCGATGAAACTCGCAATCATCAGGCACATACTTAACAGCGGTAATACGCAAACCGCCAGGCCGATACCTTCCGGCATCGAGGGGAGCTCGACATCTTCGGATTCTGGAATTCGGTTGTAATCCTTTGTCCAACCCCAATAGACCTCAAAGAACCAATAAAAGTTAAACAACGGTATGAACATAAATCCCAGGGCCATGCCGGCGGTTGTACGGGCGCCCCTGCCCTGAATAGCGGCCCACATCTTATATATAAGTATGAAAGACACTACCGCCGACAACATTGACAGCAGGCTTGCAGGCAACATGAGTATAGGCAGTATTAGCTGTAGCTGTGGGTAAGCCATTCTCAAAACCTGGGTTATCTCCCAGATTATTAATTGACCAAGGCTGCCGGCGAGAAAAAGCCCCACGTAAAAACTTTTGTTGACCTTGTGCATTTCATGGCTCCCTCAAACTAATTAAGTGTCTCGAATGTACAGAACGGACTATTTAAACTATGTATCCATGATTGTAAGAACAACTCAGCGCGGTGTCAACACAGCAGATCCACGAAAAAACAAAGTTCAAAACCAAATTGCGTTGATAGTGCCTTTTGGCACGAGGAGGCGGATTAGGAGTTAGTTCTAAGTTCATGGTTGGTAGTTTTTAGTATCGAATTGAGGGAATTGGGATTATGGATTTCATATTTTTGGTGTGCGGTGCACAGCCTACCCTATGTGTTCGGCGCCCCCGAACAGGCAAGGGGCAAGCTTCGTGGGAATGACAGATATTGCAAAAGCTGAATGCGCAGTGGTATAATCTTAGAAATGGCAAGAGAACGGATGCAGATAAATGTGAAATGAAAGGGGCAGGGATTATGAAATGGTACGTTTTGGTGAGTTTGTTGATGCTGGCCGCTGCGACGTCGGCACGGGCGGAGACATACTACGCGGCGACGAACGGAAGCGATGAGAATCCGGGCAGCGAGGCAAAGCCATTTCGCACGATTGCGAAGGCGGCGAGCGTGGCCCGTGCGGGGGACACGATTCTGGTGCGCGGTGGCGTCTACTCCGAGGCTGTGGTAATGCGGTTCTCCGGGCAGGAGGGTAAGCCTATCGTTTTGAAGAACTATGCCGGTGAGCTGGCTGTGATTCAGCCCGGCGAACGGGGCAAACAGCCGCCCGGCCACGGGCTGCTGCTCCAGGCACAAGAGGGCTATCAAAAGCCGATCGGCTGGGTCACGATAGAAGGGCTGGAGATTCGTTACGGACATGACGGCATGAAGTTCTACAATGCCCACGACGTTGTCATTCGTAAATGCAATATCCATGAGAACTGGAACCAGGGGATACTCGGAAACGGCAACCGCATGCTCATCGACCGAAACATCATCGCCGGCAACGGCACAAACACAAAAGTAGCAAAGAACCTTGTGCACGGAATTTATGCCACGGGAAGCTCCTTTACGATTACGAACAATCTCATTCATTCGAATACGGCTTACGGCATCCAGGTGGCGGCGTACGATTACAAGAAAGACTCGATGGCGGGGCCGGAATATGCGGATGCGAAGAACTGGCTGATCGCCAACAATACGCTTGCGTTCAACAAGAATCGGGCCGGGATTGTGATATGGCAGGATGGTGTCGAGAATTGCAT
>JAOUFU010000002.1 GCA_029858035.1 Phycisphaerae bacterium | reverse complement strand
GCCGAATGAATGTTGGCCAGATACTTGAAACGCATCTTGGCTGGGTGGCAAAGGTGTTGGGATTTAACGTTATTTCACCAGTCTTCGACGGTGCTACCGAGGATGATATCCGGGAATTGACTGTCGAGGCCAATGAACTCATGATTCAGCGAAAGGCCGAGTTGGAAGAAAAAAGAGAAGCGCCTCCTCATGATGAGTTCTTCATAAATATTCCATCGACTTTGAAGACTCAATTATATGATGGCAGAACGGGCGAACCATTTGATCAGAGCGCAACCATAGGGTACATATATATGATGAAACTTCATCATCTTGTTGATGATAAAATCCATGCCAGGGCAACGGGACCGTATAGTTTGATTACACAACAGCCGTTAGGTGGAAAGGCCAGAACCGGCGGTCAAAGGTTTGGCGAAATGGAAGTTTGGGCTCTGGAAGGCTACGGAGCAGCTTATACGCTGCAAGAGATGCTAACAGTCAAAAGCGATGATGTTGAGGGGCGAACAAAAATATATGAGTCGATGGTCAAAGGACAAAACATCCTCGAAGCGGGTACGCCGCTGTCTTTTGACGTATTGTGCAACGAGATAAGAGGATTGGGATTGAATATCCAGCTTGAAAAGAAACGGCTTGGAGGTGCTGTGTTGTAGAAAGGATTATTGATTATAGGCAAAAAGCGAAAAAATAGTCAATAGTCAGTTAGGGGAATCCTTAAATGTATGAAAGTATTTATGATCGCATTAATGATTACGGTTCAGTAAAGATTTCGTTGGCTAGTCCCAATGATATTCGCAGTTGGTCTTTTGGGGAAGTACGCAAACCAGAGACTATCAACTACCGTACTTATCGGCCAGAGAAGGATGGATTGTTCTGTGAGCGTATTTTCGGGCCGGAGAGGGACTGGGAGTGTGCGTGCGGCAAGTATAAAGGTACAAAGTTTAAGGGAATAATTTGCGACCGCTGTGGAGTCAAAGTCACGCATAGTCGTGTTCGTCGCAAGAGAATGGGGCATATCAATCTTGCAGCACCAGTAGTGCACATATGGTTTTACAAGGCCATACCTAATCGTATTGGTACCCTTTTGGCAATGAAAACAGCAGACCTGGAAAAAATAATTTATTTCCAGGACTATGTTGTTACTGATCCAGGCCAAAGTCCGTTGAAGTTGGGTCAACTGCTTGGTGAAGAAGAATTCCGTGATGCGTCGAACAAATACGGTGCGCCTCCAGCCGGATTTAAGGCTTCAATGGGGGCCGAAGCGATAAGGGCACTGTTGACAAATCTTGACTTGGATGCCTTGAGTGTAGAGTTGCGGCAGGCTATAGACAAGACAAACAGCAAGCAGAAGATCAAAGACCTCACGAAACGCCTTAAGATTGTCAACGAAGCTAAAAATAGTAACAACAAGCCTGAGTGGATGGTTCTTGAAGTTGTTCCTGTTATCCCACCGGATTTGCGTCCCCTGGTTCTTCTTGAAAGAGGCAATTTCGCAACCAGTGACTTAAACGACCTTTACCGGCGAATTATCAATCGAAACAACCGGCTAAAAAAGCTCATAGACCTTAATGCCCCCGATGTAATTATCCGTAATGAGAAGAGAATGCTTCAGCAGGCAGTCGATTCACTACTTGACAACGGTCGCTGCCGCAGGCCGGTACTCGGCAGTAATAATCGTCCTCTAAAGTCCCTGACGGATATGATTAAGGGCAAACAGGGGCGATTCCGTGAAAACCTGCTTGGCAAGCGCGTGGATTACTCAGCTCGGTCAGTAATTGTAGTGGGACCTAATCTGAAACTCTACCAATGCGGTTTGCCAAAGAAAATAGCTCTGGAATTGTATCAGCCCTTCATTATTAGAAAACTCAGGTCGCACGGGCTTGCCGATACGATTAAGAGCGCCAAGAGAATGATTGAACGACGCGATGACCCGGTCTGGGATGTTCTCGAAGAAGTTATTCATCAGCATCCCGTTTTGCTCAACCGTGCCCCTACGCTTCATCGAATGGGCGTTCAGGCCTTCGAGCCGATCCTCGTGGAAGGTAACGCGATTATGCTTCACCCATTGGCCTGTAAGGGATTCAACGCTGACTTTGACGGCGACCAGATGGCAGTGCACCTGCCGCTAAGTGTTGAAGCACAGGCTGAAACTCATATCTTAATGATGGCCACCTCCAATATTTTTTCACCTGCCAATGGGTCACCAATGGTTGGACCATCTCAGGATATGGTGATGGGCAACTATTATTTGACCAATATGGAAAAAGAGCGAGAGGGTGCTTCTGAGCCCCCAATTGAAATTTCAGCTTTCAGAGACACTTTCGAGGCAATAATGGCTTACGAAGTGGGTAAAATCAGGTTACAAGAAAAGTGTAAGGTAAAAATTGATAAACAGGTTGTGAGTTCAGACTTAGGGATTCGTAGTTCAACACCTAAAAATGATGAACTGCCAGAGGGGAATTCAACTGTAGTTGAAACTACAGTAGGTCGGTGCATATTCGACGACATACTTCCTGCGGGGATGCCGTTTTACAATATGACTTTGAATGGCAAGAGATTGAGCCAGGTAATTAGTGACTGTTTCGAATTCGCTGGTAGTCATGAGACGGTAGACCTTCTTGATAGAATAAAGGATTTAGGCTTCAAGTATGCTACACTTGGGGGCTTGAGCTTTGGCATTATGGACTTGAAGATACCTGCAAGAAAGCCGGAAATTATCGACGAGACAGAAAAAAAGGTCAACAAAATTTATAAGAACTATGCTGATGGTGTCTTGACCGAGGGAGAAAGGTATAATCAGGTTATTGATGCGTGGACTAATGCCCGTGTGGCAGTTACAAATGAAATGATGCGTGGCCTTAAAGAAGACACCAAGGATGATGGCACGCCGTATCTTAATCCGATATATCTTATGAGCGATTCCGGTGCAAGGGGAAGTGTGGACCAGATTCAGCAGCTTGCAGGGATGCGAGCGTTGATGGCCAAGCCCAGCGGCGAGATTATCGAAACACCCATCAAATCAAACTTCCGTGAAGGCTTGACCGTTCTCGAGTACTTTAGCTCGACACATGGAGCGCGTAAAGGACTGGCTGATACTGCCTTGAAGACAGCCAATTCCGGTTATCTTACCCGCAAACTTATCGACGTGGCGCAAAATCTAATTATCACCGAACACGATTGCCAAACCTTACAGGGAATAACAAAAAGTACCGTCAGCAGAGGTGAGCAGATTGATGTTCCGCTTTCCCAACTTATTATCGGCAGGACTGCCAGAGATAATATTCGCAACCCAATTACCGATGAAATGGTTGTTCATGAGAACGAAGTTATTACATCAGACGCAGCAGTAAAGATTGAAGTTTTAGGTCTTGATGCCATCAGAGTCAGAAGCCCGCTGACTTGTGACAGCCCCTTTGGTATTTGTGCGAAGTGTTACGGCTGGGATATGAGTACGGGTAAGTTGGTCGAGGAAGGTTCGGCGGTTGGCATTATCGCTGCTCAGTCAATCGGTGAGCCCGGCACCCAGTTGACACTACGTACTTTCCACACCGGCGGTGTTGCTGAGAGAGCTATTCTTGAACGCGAACAGAAAGCAACACACGCAGGAAAGGTTCAGTATCGCGATATAAATGCAGTTTCTTTCAAGCGGAGTGATGGCAGTACCCAGGTAGTTGCGCTTAAACGCAACGGCGAAATAGCTCTCCTTGATACAAAGGACCGAGAACTCGACAAATTCAAAGTGCCCTATGGCGCCACTGTTTTGGTCGAAGATGGTTTTAAAGTTAAGGTCTCAGCGATATTGTTCATATGGGACCCACACCGTACACCGATTTTAGCCGAAGTGCCCGGTCTTATCCGCTTTGTAGATATCATCGAAGGTGAGACGATTGGAATTGAAGAAGAGCGGAAAGGTCAGATCAGCAGACCTGTGGTAATAGAGCATAAAGGCGACAAGCACCCTCAAATTATCATAGAAGATGACAGTGGTAAAATACTCGATGTCCACTATCTGCCTGCAGGTGCCAGGATCGAGGTTGTCGAAGGCCAGAAGGTTCAGGCAGGCCAGTTGCTTGCTCATCAACCCAGAGCTACCGGCGGAACACAGGATATCACTGGTGGTCTTCCCAGAGTCACAGAAGTATTCGAAGCACGAAAGCCCAAAGACCCTGCCGCAATGGCAGAGATTAGTGGTCGAGTCGAGTTGCGAAGCGATAAACGCAAGGGCAAAATGACCATTATCATACGCTCAGAATCCGGTATGGAGAAAGAACACCACGTCCCAAGAGACAGACACCTCAATGTCCATACTGCTGATTACGCAGAGGCCGGGGACGCCCTGACGGATGGACCATTGGTTCCACACGATATCCTGCGAATCAAAGGTGAAGAGACATTGCAGAAATATCTGATTTCAGAGATTCAAAATGTATACCGTTCACAAAATGTTAATATTAATGATAAGCACGTTGAAATTATAAGTGCCCAGATGATGCGGAAGGTTAGTATAGAATCTGTCGGCGACAGCTCGTTTTTGCCGGGAGAGGTCGTTGATAAGTTTGTGTTCCGAAGAGAAAATGAAAAATTGGCCAAAAGCCTCAGGATTACCAACGTCGGAGATTCAACTGACTTAGAAGAAGGTCAGGTTATCGACAAGAAAGAACTTGCCAGTATCAACGAAAAGGTTGAAATGATTGGGGGTACTCCGGCCAAGGGCAGAAAACCGAAAGCTGCAACTGCTCAGACGTTGCTTTTAGGAATAACAAAAGCTTCGCTCTGGTCGGATAGTTTTATCGCGGCAGCCAGCTTCCAGGAAACAACTAAGGTCTTGACTGAGGCCTCTTTAGCTGGTAAAAAGGACAATTTACACGGTTTGAAGGAAAATGTTATCCTCGGCCATTTAATACCGGCCGGTACGGCTTTCAAACCACATCTGGAAATAAAGGTTAAGCACCTTGCTGAAGCGCCGCTGCCGAAGGAATTTGCAGAAGCCAAGGAAGACAAAGAGGCGGAAGCAAAAGCAGAGGCTGCCGTGAAAGAAGCTTTGGGAATCAATTAAAACTTGAAAATTTAAATCGGAAGTGGATTATGCCTACTAAAAACCAGTTAGTTAGACGTCCAAGAGCAAAGTCAAAGGGTCGAAAACGTGTATCTGATATTAGTGGCTCGCCTCAGAAAAGAGGTGTATGCCTGATAGTAAGAACACAAACGCCCAAAAAACCGAACTCCGCTTTGCGAAAAATCGCTCGTGTTAGACTCACCAGCGGTAAGGAAGTTACAGCTTATATACCCGGCATTGACCACAACCTCCAGGAGCACAGCACAGTTGTAATTCGCGGAGGCAGGGTCAGGGATTTGCCCGGCGTTCGGTATCATATTGTTCGTGGTGTACTTGACTGTGCCGGAGTCGCTGGTCGTCAACAGGGCAGAAGTAAGTATGGTGCAAAAAGGGCAAAATAAGGGGACTCCAGTGCATAGTTCATTGTTGATACTTCATCAATGAGCTATGAACAAAGGACTATGATATATGAAAAGGTTTACTGCTTCAAGTCAACAACTAAAGCCTGACCCGGCATATAACAGCAAGCTGGTTTCTAAGTTTGTTAACTGTATGATGTGGGACGGTAAGAAAAGTGTCGCACAGCGGGTTTTCTATGATGCTATGGAAATTATCTCCAAAAAGATTAAGGATACCGAACCATTTGAGGTATTTGAGACAGCGGTTAATAATGTAAAACCGTTGATCGAAGTGCGCAGCAAACGTGTCGGTGGAGCCAGCTATCAGGTGCCGATGCAGGTAAGCCCGAAACGCCAGCAATCACTGGCTTTTCGTTGGATACTACAATCGGCCAGAGCCAAGAAAGGGAAGCCGATGCGTGAGCGTCTGGCCTCCGAATTGATAGACGCTTACAACGAACACGGAGGTGCTATGACAACCCGTGAGAATATTCATAGAATGGCTGAGGCGAATAAGGCATTTGCCCACTTTGCATGGTAAGATTCGTTGGTTTTAACTGCCACGGTGCGTTTATAAAATATGACCGTGGCAGTTTTTTTATTCGTAAGCTGTGTCTTGGTATACGAAAGAAGAGAGACAGATTATGCCGAGTACTTTGGGAAAATTACGTAATATTGGGATTATGGCGCATATCGACGCCGGCAAAACAACGATAACCGAGCGAATTCTTTTCTATACGGGAAAAACCTACAAAATGGGCGAGGTGCACGATGGTACCGCTGTTATGGACTTTATGGAGGAAGAGCAAAAAAGAGGCATTACTATTACTTCAGCCGCGACCAAGTGTCCCTGGAAAGGCTCTGAAATTAACCTTATTGACACACCAGGGCATATTGATTTTACGGCTGAGGTTGAAAGGTCGCTTCGTGTTCTCGATGGTGCTGTAGCTGTATTTGATGCCAGCGAGGGCGTGCAGGCCCAGAGCGAGACTGTCTGGAGGCAGGGACAAAAATACAATTTATCTTGTCTTTGCTTTATAAACAAGATGGACAAGGTTGGCGCTGATTTCGAGATGTCCGTCAACTCTATTCGCGACAAGCTCCTTGCCAATCCGATTCTGTTACAGATTCCTATCGGAGCCGGAGACTCTTTTGCCGGGATCATAGACTTGATTAAATTCAAGGCGGTTTTCTACAAGTCGGAAGAGCTTGGAGCCACCTTTGAGGAGACTGATATTCCCGCCGAATTGCAACAAACTGCAGAGCGACTAAGAAGCCAGATGATCGAGCTTGCAGCCGAAGTCGATGCCGAGCTGATGGACAACTATGTCCATGATAAGCCAATAGATAGTCAATTGATTAATAGAGCAATTCGGAAAGCAACGTTAAGCAATAAACTTAATCCCGTATTCGTCGGTTCGGCCTTGAAATACATCGGTGTGCAAAGGCTGCTTGATGGTGTCCTGGCATATCTGCCATCTCCATTAGACAAGCCCGAGTTGGTTGGGCATAAACCGACTGACGAAAAAAAGAAGATATCGGTTAAATGTGACCGTAATGACAGCTTGGTCGCACTTGCATTTAAGATTACAAGCGATATGCACGGCGATTTGAGCTTTCTAAGGATTTATCAAGGCACGTTAAAGTCCGGCAGAAGGGTTTTGAACGCAAATCGCAACAAACGGGAAAATATAACCAGGATATTTGAGATGCACGCTGACGAGCGAAAAATTTTAGACTCGGCCAGTGCCGGCGATATTGTCGCAGTCGTAGGATTAAAACAAACTCTTACAGGTGATACGATTTGCGATCCCAAAAATCCCGTTTGTTTGCCGAGTATTACATTTCCTCAAACTGTTATTACTATGTCGATAGAACCCATTACCTCAGTAGAAAAGGCAAAGTTGGCAGATGCACTGGCTGATTTAAGGCGTGAAGATCCGACTTTTGCATGTAAAGTAGATGTCGAAACAGGCCAGACAATCATCAGCGGAATGGGCGAACTTCATCTGGAGGTACTCCAGCACAAACTTGTAAGGGAAAAAGGGATTAATGTCAGAGTTAGCAAGCCCAGAGTAGCTTATAAGGAAGCTATTACAAAATCGGCACAGGTGGAGGGCAAATTCATACGTCAAACGGGAGGTCATGGCCAATACGGCCATGTTGTTTTGTTCATTGAGCCATTGTTGACGGAGGATGGTCTTACGAGTCGCGAGATTGAGTTTGAAAACAAAATTGTATCCAACGCTGTGCCGAGAGAGTATATCCCTGCTGTGGAGAGGGGGGTAAAGGATGCTCTCGGCACTGGTGTGTTGGCAAGCTATCCTGTTGTGGGAGTTAAAGTTACGTTGATTGATGGCTCATTCCATTCGGTGGATTCTTCCGAATTGGCTTTTGAGCAGGCTGCCGCAATTGCGGTAGAAAAAGCCCTCGGCCAAGCTGGGCCGGTTTTACTTGAACCAGTAATGCGGCTTCAAGTGGTAGTTCCGGAAGCTTCTTTTGGGGCGGTTCAGGGCAATATACTTGGAAAAAGGGGCTTGATAACGGATTGCCACGTACATGGAAATATGCGTGTAATCGATGCAAAGGTGCCTATGGCGGAAATGTTCGGGTATTCAAGCGAGATTAGAAGTGCCACAGCAGGACGGGGAACCTTTACTTTGGAGCCGTTAAGCTATGAGAAGGTCCCTGAGCAGATCGCTCAGCAAATTATTCTTTAAAAAATAATGATTATTTTTATTTTTTGTCGTTTTTTATTGAAATTATTATTGATATTACTTGATTTGTGTGGTAGAAATATACGTTTTAGCCGTAGCGAGCATCGTCAAGGATGACGTTGCGTAAACCAGTTGGGCTGTAGCATACCTGTAATTTGGTGGTCATGGATGGTTTTTGAAAGGTGTTTCGTTGCACCTAAAGGTGTTCCAGAGCTGATAAATGGCTTAGGAAGGGCAACAGATAGGTCCGAACCCTAATTCTTAAGGAAGACGAATTTGATAGTTGATCATTGAAGATTGCAACCGGAAAAAAGGTCAATAATCAGCGAAATAAGGTCTTTCCTGCCAAAAACAAACAACGTAGATTTAACAGATAGTAGAAAAATTATATTCAGAGAGTGTATTTTTTTGTTATTTTTGGTTTATAAGTATATATATTTTACAGATTTATGAGTCTTAAGGGATGAAATCACGAAAAAGATTCTGTCCACTAAAAGCTTAAAGAGAAATTATGGCTACTGAAACCGAAAGAATAAGGATTAGAATGGAGGCCTACGACCACAGGGCTCTTGATGCATCTGCTAAAGAGATAGTAGAGCACGCTCGAAAGACAAACGCCCGTGTCAGTGGTCCGGTGCCGTTGCCTACGCGTATTGAGAGATACACCGTTTTACGGAGTCCTCACATCGATAAAAAATCGCGTGAGCAGTTTGAGTTGAGAACTCATAAGCGTCTAATTGATATTCACGAGGCCAACGCACGAACGGTCGAGGTGTTGAACCGCTTAGTGGTACCGGCTGGTGTCTTCGTGAAGATAAAAGCGTGAAACTTGATTCGGGCAACGAGCGACGAGAGATATGATAATGGCAATGTTGTTGGGAAAAAAAGTTGGAATGACTCAGGTCTATGACGAATCGGGCAAGTTGCTGCCTGTTACGGTCATACAAGCGGGACCTTGTGTTGTTATGCAGGTAAAAACGGCCGATACTGATGGCTACAATGCTGTTCAGCTGGGTTTTGATGATGTAAAGGCTTCGCGCAGAAAGAATCCCCAAGTTGGGCATGCTCAAAAAGCTGATACGGCCCCAAAGAGATTTGTTAAAGAGATGAGACTGCCCGAAGAGACCGAAACGGAGTACAAAGTCGGAGATTCTATCACTGTTTCGGTTTTTGTAGATAGCAAGTTGGTCGATGTTGTAGGTACCGGTAAAGGCAAAGGCTTTGCCGGCGTGATGAAACGACATGGCTTTGGTGGATTCCCGGCCTCCCACGGAACCGAACGAAAACACAGAGCGCCTGGCTCAATTTCAAGTTTCGCCAGCGATGCCGGACATGGCGGAAAGCCAAAAAAAGGCAAACGAATGGCAGGACATATGGGCAACTGTCGGATCACAACAAAAAACCATAGACTCGTCGCAATAGACGAAGAGAAAAACTTATTAGTAGTCAAAGGTGCTGTACCAGGCCCTCCGGGCGGCTATTGTCTTGTCCGTAGTGCCAAAAAGGTCTAATTTGGAGCAAGATGTGAGAGATGATTGACTTGGCTGTTTACAACAGAGATGGTCAGGAAGTTGATAGCCTAAAGGTCGACGAGTCGGCTTTGGGCAGTTCGGTCAGGTATCCACTGCTCAAGCAGGCGATTGTTATGTATCATGCTAACAAGCGTTTGGGAACAGCAGCAACAAAGGGTAGAAGTATGGCAGTCGGCTCGGGAAGAAAGCTCTTTAGGCAAAAAGGTACGGGTTTTGCGCGTGTTGGTAACCGAAGAACAGGCAAACGGGTCGGCGGCGGCGTTACATTTGCCAAGGTAGTCAGGAGTTTCCGTAAACGTATGCCCAAAAAACAGAGAAGATTGGCCAGAAACTCGGCAATATTGGCAAAGCTTTTGAGTAACAATGTTGTCGTGGTGGACGGACTCAACTTTGAAAAGCCACACACCAGTGATTTCGTAAACATTCTGAGTAATTTAAAGATTCTTTCGAAGGACAGTTGCCTCGTGACAATTAGCGACTATGATGATAATCTTTACAAATCAGCTAAGAATATTCCGAAAGTCTCAGTTATGCCTGCTGTTGAACTCAACGCCGGTGATATTTGCAACCACCGCAAGATGCTGATAACTAAAGAGGCTTTTTTGTCACTTTTAGTCAAAGATGAGGCAGGTGAAAATTAATGGCAGTTACTATAAACGACTTTGATATAATAATTCGCCCTTTGGTTACAGAGCAGGGCGTACACTTTGCGAATACAAAAGGTGCGTACTCCTTCGAGGTAAATAAAAAGGCTAATAAAATCCAGATAAAAAATGCTGTGGAAAAAATATACAATGTTAAGGTTCGAAAAGTGAGAACCGCTAACTACAGAGGCAAACTCCGCCGCAGAGGCAGAACATACGGCAGCAAACCGAGTTGGAAAAAAGCTGTTGTGTTTTTGGATCCGGAGTTCCATATAGATTTGTTCTAAAAGAAAAAGTAAAAGCGTGAAGCCAGATACGAGATAGTATTATGGGTATTCGAGTTTACAAACCAACAAGTGCCGGACGTAGAAACAGCTCGGTGAATGATTACGCTGATCTGACCACTACAAAGCCGGAGAAGTCGCTCTGCAGGCGGATAAAGAAGACCGGTGGAAGAAATCATCACGGTGTTATTACCGCCCGGTTCAGAGGTGGCGGGGCAAGAAAAATTTATCGTATTATCGATTTCAAACGTAACAAAGACGGTGTTTCCGCAAAGGTGGCAACGATTGAATACGATCCTAACAGAAATTGCTTTATATCCCTTCTGCATTACGCCGACGGTGAGAAAAGATATATATTAACCCCGCAGGGTGTAAAGCCCGGAGACAGGTTGGAAAGCGGGCTATCTTGTGAACCTAAGATTGGTAATGCAATGCCTCTGGAGGCGATTCCCGCCGGCATGGAAATTCACAATATCGAAATGACGGCCGGACAGGGCGGAAAGCTGGTTAGGGGCGCCGGCAACGCTGCAAGAATTGTGGCCAAAGAAGGTGATTGGGTCACCATCATTTTGCCAAGTGGTGAAATGCGGATGCTTCGCAAGGAATGTCGGGCCACAATTGGCCGACTGAGTAATCCAGACCACCAGAATGTTAGGATCGGTAAGGCCGGACGAAAACGCCATATGGGGCGAAAGCCACATGTAAGTGGCAATGCGATGAATCCTGTTGACCACCCTCTGGGCGGTGGAGAAGGTCATCGAGGTGGTGGGAGGCACCCTTGTTCGCCGACAGGTGTGCTGGCAAAAGGTGGAAAGACAAGAAATCCACGCAATACCAGTAACAAGAGGATTATTCGAAGACGCAAAAATAAAAGGCAGGGACAATTAGTTCTGTAACAGCGTGAAGCGACGTACGCTTCACGAGATACGAGACATAAAAAAATGGGAAGATCTCTTAAAAAAGGACCATATGTTGATGATAAACTGTTTGCTAAGGTCAACAGGCAAATTGGCTCAGGTTCTCGTGATCCAATAAAGACCTGGGCAAGAAGATGCACGATAATTCCGGAGTTTGTGGGTTTTACCTTTATGGTCCATAACGGCAAGATGTTTCATAAGGTTTTTGTCACCGAGGATATGGTTGGACATAAGTTGGGAGAATTTTCGCCAACAAGGGTCTTTAAAGGTCATTCAAGCAAGAAAATAAGATAACGGATATTAGTTTCGAAATTCAATATTCGAATTTCGTTTTTAGTTGAGTTAAAAAGATATGTTAAGTGCTAATAAGTTTAAAGAGCTTTGTCAACAGCAACAGATGAATGTGGAGCAGTTGTCTGATCAGCTTGCCAGGCCGGGGCTTAGCAAGAAGGAATCCATCGTGGCTGTTAGAAACTGGCAGAAAGGCCTTTTTAAGCCCAAGCCGGGAGCGGAGGATATTCGCCACCTGGCGGCGGCTTTATCTGCTGAGGTAAATGATTTGCTTGACTGGCGTTCGTCTTATCGTTTTGCTCCAATGTCAGCACGCAAGGTCAGACTCGTTACACAGTTGATAGCCGGCCGAAGCGTCCAGGACGCAATGGATATCTTGAAGTTCACACAAAAACGTGCTGCAGCTATGATTAACAAGGTTTTGAGAAGTGCCGTTGCTGATGCTGATGAGCAGCAGGCTGATGTTGATAATCTATATGTCAGCAGTGCCCGTGTTGATGATGCGGGAGTCCGCATCGGTACAAAAAGATGGATACCAAAGGACAGAGGCAGAGCGCATCCTATTAGTAAAAAGGCCTGTCACATACATATAACAGTAACACAAGCATAAAACGCAATACGAGACACAAGATTATGGGCCAGAAAGTATCGCCAATAGGTTTTAGAACGGGAATAACGCTTGGGTGGCAAAGTACATGGTTTGCTCCCAAGGCTGATTACGGCAAATTTCTTGTCGAGGACCAGAGAATCCGTCAGTATGTTGACACGAAATATAATCGTCATTTGCCCAAAGGTGCTGTGGCAAAGATTGAGGTAATCCGAACACGCAACGAAGTAAAAGTAACACTGCACAGCGGTCGCCCTGGTGTGGTCATCGGTCCCAGAGGAGGTGAGGTCGATAAATTGCGAGAAGAGCTTGAAGGGATAACGGGTCGAAAAGTGGCTGTAAATGTTGTCGAGATAAAAGAACCGGAGTTGAATGCGACACTTGTGGCCGAAGCTATCGCTGAGCAGTTAAGTAAGCGAGCCTCGTTTAGGCGTACAATGAAGCAGCATTGTGAAGCTGCAATGAATGCGGGCGCTAAAGGAGTTAAGATTATTTGCGCCGGACGTTTGGCAGGCTCAGAAATGGCACGAAGGGAAACGCAGAAACTCGGTTCTATCCCACTGCATACTTTGGATGCCAATGTAGATTACGCTGTGGCAACATCAAGAACGACGTATGGAGCGATTGGCATTAAGGTTTGGATTTATAAGGGCAAGTTCGGCGAGGAGGTAGAGACGAGTCCACGTCGTCGGTCTCGCCCACCGAGGCGGACGGCTGGACCGGCGCAGAGGCATGGTGGTAGGCCTAAAGCGGCACCAGTACAAAAGAGCAAAAGCACTCCTGAAGCTGATGCTGGCGCACCGTTGGTAAAAGATGGTGGCGAGGAGCAAAAAAGTACCGAAGGAAACGATTTAGTAGTGGATAGCGGATAGGGGCCGATGATTTCGCCCCGGCGAAAAAGAGAACAATACGTCAAACGCTGTTTGTAAAGGTTTAAGAAAATGGTCATGATGCCCAAAAGAGTCAAGTACCGTAAGAGCCAACGCGGCAAAATGAAAGGTAATGCCGCCAGGTCCAATTTTGTGGCATTTGGTGAATACGGTTTGCAGGCCCTGGAACAAAGCTGGATAACCGCCAGACAAATTGAAGCCGGCCGAGTCGCAGCAACTCATTTCTTGCATCGTGAAGGCAAAGTTTATCTTAGACTATTTCCGCACAAACCGGTAAGTTCGAAGCCGTTGGAAACGCGAATGGGCAAGGGTAAAGGCGAGCCCGAGTTTTGGGTTGCCAGAGTCAGGCCCGGACAGGTCATGTTTGAGATTGGTGGTGTAGAAGAGGATGTGGCAAAGCAGGCACTGGTTAGGGTCGCCCATAAAATGCCGATTAGGTGCAGATTTATTAAACGAAGACATTCGTTATAAAAAGAAGGTAGCTTGAGATGAAATCGCAGCATTACCGTGAAATGAGCCCGGATGAGATTGAGAGCAAGCTCGAAGAACTCCAGAGGCATTTGTTTGATTTGCGCTCACAGGCGGTTACGGAAAAGCTGGAGAATTCCAAAGCTATAACTAATGTCAGGCGTGATATTGCCAGGATTAAAACGATATTGCGTGAAAATAGCAAAAATTAACCGCAGAGAATGCCGAGGGCGCAGAGAAAGAAATGAAAAAAACTCTGCGTGCTTTGTAGACGCTGCTGTAGAAAATCGGAATTAAAAGATGCAGGATCGGAAATTAAAAACTGTAACCGGCGTCGTAGTGAGCAACAGTGGCGCCAAAAGCATCAAAGTTGCCATTGACTTCAAGGTCAGGCATCCAAGATACGGCAAGTATGTAAAACGCAGAACAAAACTCGGCGTTCACGACGAGCACAAGCAGGCTGGCGTTGGTGATGTTGTTGAAGTTGCGCAATGCCGCCCTTATAGTAAGACCAAGAGTTGGCGCCTAGTCAGGATAGTAGAAAAGACGGTTTAGAAAGAGCCCGATCGCGCAATAAAGAGCGCATGGGAAACCAAATAAATGAGTGAACCTAAATACGACGGGAATTAAGGTGATTCAGCAGGAAACAATGTTGGATATAGCCGACAACTCAGGTGTGAAGTCGGCATTATGCATAAAGGTCCTTGGGAAAGGTGGATCCCGTGGTAAATTCTCACGACCGGTAGCTACAGTGGGAGATATTATTTGTGTTGCCATAAAAAAATCACTGCCGACCTGCCAGTTGGATGACAAGAAAGTTCATAAATGCGTTATTATCCGCACCAGAAGTCCTCTTAAACGCTCTGATGGTAGCTATGTAAGGTTCGATAGTAATGCTGCAGTGATGATTGACAATGAAGGTAATCCAATAGGAACGAGAATCTTCGGTGCGGTGGCTCGCGAGCTTCGCGAAAAAAATTATATGAAGATAATCTCGCTGGCAAGTGAAGTGGTATAAATAATGGCGACAGGCATGAAACGAAATACGAGATACGAGAAATGGCCGTACATATAAAAAAAGGCGATATGGTTCAGATTATAGCTGGTGATCATAAAGGAGCTACCGGCAGAGTGCTGCGTGTTATTCCTGAAAAGAATAAGGTAGTCGTTCAGGGGCACAATATAGCGAAAAAGCATGTTCGGCGATCACAAAAAAATCCCCAGGGAGGCCGGATAAACGTTGAGCAGCCGATACACATGAGTAACGTGTTGCCTCTAAACACGAAAACCTTGAAGGGCAGTAGAATCCGTTATCGGCAGCTTGAGGATGGCAGTAAGAGGCGGATTGCCACCGATGGTACTGAAATCGGTGTTGTTAGAAGGGCAAAATAGTGAATTGTGAATAGTTAATTGGTGTGTCCGTTCCTGTGTCTGCTTGTCGCAGACAAGAATGGTGGTGGATTTCACCAGTTAATCAGTTAACCAGTTACAAAATGGCACGTTTAAAAGATTTATATAAATCCAGGGTAATTCCAGGATTAACAAAAGAATTCGGCTACAGGAATCCTATGGCTGTGCCGCGGATGGAAAAGGTTATTATCTCTATGGGTGTAGGCAGAGCGACACAGGATAAAAAATTCTTGGAATCTGCTAAAAAGGACCTGACGATGATTGCGGGCCAAATGCCTGTTGTCTGTAAGGCCAAAAAGAGTGTCGCTGGTTTCAAAGTTCGCCAAGGGCAGGAAACCAGTTTGAAAGTTACTCTGCACGGCGTGCACATGTATGAATTTATGGATAGGCTCATTAATCTTGCAATACCGAGAGTAAGAGATTTTCGAGGCCTTAATCCAAACAGTTTTGACGGTAGAGGCAATTACTCGATGGGTCTGGCCGAACAGGGTGTTTTCCCGGAAATCAATCCCGCACAGATGGAGTTTCAGCAGGGCATGAACATAACCTTGGTGACAACGGCAAATACAGACGATGAAGCAAGGGAAATGCTGTCGCTGTTTGGTATGCCATTCAAGAAAACAGTAACGGAAGAGTAATATATAGTGGTTGCTGGCGAAATGATAAAGATTATTTTGGAACGTGTAAATGTCAACTAAAGCACTGGAAAACAAGGCAGAAAAGAAGCAGAAATTTCGCGTTAGACAATATACTCGCTGCCGGCTTTGTGGAAGATCGAGAGCCGTTTATCGCAAGTTCAAAATTTGCCGGATTTGCTTTAGAACCTTGGCTAACGAAGGAAAAATACCAGGAGTGAGAAAAGCCAGTTGGTGAGTCGTGAAGCGTATACTGAACGAGCCACGAATCACGAGGTATAAATGTATGAGTTTGAGTGACCCTATAGCTGACATGTTGACGAGAATTCGCAACGCTGTGCGAATAAACAAGAGTGAAGTTAACATTAAAGCATCGAATATTTGTGAAGGTATAGCCGCTGTTTTGAAGAAGGAAGGTTATATTGAGGATTTTGACCGAATCGATGACGGCAGGCAGGGAATACTGAGAGTTACTTTAAAGTATGATCGAATTGGCCAGCCTATTATTAAGGAGATAATAAGGATAAGCAAGCCTGGCTGCCGAATCTATTCGTCTGTTGACAAATTACCACACGTTTTAGCCGGTATGGGTATAGTAGTGGTTTCCACGAGTAGAGGTGTAATGAGTGATAGAAGCTGCCGTGAGGCCAATGTCGGTGGCGAGATACTTTGTACGGTGAACTAATGAGTCGTATCGGGAAAAAACCGATTATTATCCCTCAGGGAGTAAAGGTCGAGAAGAACGGTCCGTGTATCAAAGTTTCAGGTCCGCTCGGCCAGCTCCAGATGGACTGTCAGCCGCCTATTAAGGTAGAGATTGATAATTCGGCGGGAATAGTTTCTGTCGAAAATGAACATCCCCAAAGACGCGAAGCCAAACAGCTGCATGGTACAATGCGTGCCTTGATTGCTAATATGGTAACAGGTGTCAGTAAAGGTTTTGAGAAGAAACTGGAAGTATATGGTACCGGCTATAATGTGAAAGAGCGGGGAGGAAAGCTGACTTTTCAGGTTGGCTTTTCCCATTCCGTAGATCGGGTGATACCAAAGGGTGTAAAGGTAAACATTGAAGTCGAAGCAACCAGAGGCAACGATGTTCCTGCTAAGTTCACGCTTTCGGCGATAGACAAGAGATTGCTGGGACAGTTTGCTGCTGATATACACAAGATAAGGCCGCCCGAACCCTATAAAGGAAAGGGTATCCGTTATGCCGACGAGCACGTACGACGCAAAGTTGGCAAAGCATTTACTTCGGGAACAGTTTAAGAATTGACGATTGACAATTGCAAGGGAACCGAAAAGAAATTACAGCTCAGAATCGATAGAAAGTAGTAAGTAGTCAATAGAAAATAGTAAATGTCAATCGGGATTTGGTTTTTATGAGAATTAACAGATTTAAAAAAGCGACACTGCGGCGTAAATATCACGTGCGAAAGAAGGTCTTTGGAACACCAAACAGACCCCGGCTGTCGGTGTTTCGTTCAAACAGGCATATCTACGCTCAGATTATCGATGATGTTGCGGGAGCGACGCTTGTTTCCGCGAGCACAAGAGCAAAAGGCCTGCGGGACCAATTACCCAATACCACCGACAAAAAAGCCGCGCAAATTGTAGGTGAAGCGGTTGCAAAACAAGCCTTTAGCGTTGGTATTAAATGCGTTTGCTTTGATAGAAACCGATATAAGTTTCATGGCAGAGTCAAGGCTCTTGCCGAAGCGGCACGAAAAACGGGGCTGATTTTTTGAAACAAATTCGTGCCTGTAGAATTACGATTGGAGAAATAAATTGGCAGTAGAACATCCTAAGTTATCTGCTCAAGAGGAACAGCCGCTGGAAGATACGGTCGTAAAGGTATTTCGCTGTTCCAAAGTGGTTAAAGGTGGTCGGCGGTTCAGCTTTGCGGCTTTAGTTGTGATTGGAGACCGTGCAGGCACAGTAGGTGTTGGTTATGGTAAGGCTAATGAAGTTCCGCTTGCCGTTGAGAAAGGTGTAAAGGATGCAAAAAAATCTTTGCACAGGATAGCCTTGGACCGACGAACGATTCCATACCAGGTCGAAGGTAAATATAGAGCTACAAAGATAGCGTTAGTCCCGGCCAGCCCGGGTACCGGAGTTATTGCCGGTTCCAGTGCTCGAGCTGTGCTTGAATTCGCCGGTGTACAGGATGTCCTTACGAAAGTTCATGGAAGCACCTCTGCTAAAAATGTTGTCAAGGCTACGTTGAATGGGCTGTTGAAGTTACGCAGTAGGGAAATGGTCGAATCCCTACGCGGCGTAAAGGTTGAAACGGTCAAAAGGTGGTGATGAGTTAAATGCTGAATTATGAAATAACTTCTATCACAGGTAAACACAGAACTCGAAAGCGCATTGGAAGAGGCACCGGCACAGGCCGCGGCAAGACCTGCGGCCGAGGCCATAAAGGTAGTGGCAGCAGGGCCGGATCGACCCCCGCCACACTTTATGAAGGTGGACAGATGCCTTTGTTTCGCCGACTGCCCAAACGCGGCTTTAGTAATTATAACTTCGCAACACGATTCCAAATTGTTAATGTGTCACAGTTGGAAAAGTTTGACGAGGGAGCAGCCGTCGGTATCGAACAATTGTCTAATGCCGGACTAATTGATAGCCTGAAAAGTAAAGTTAAGATTCTTGGTAATGGGGAATTGACAAAGAAGTTGGAAGTAACGGCTCATAGATTTAGCAAAAGCGCAGAGCAGAAGATAGTAGACTGCGGCGGTAAAGCAAAACTGATTATGTAATTTATTGGGCGCTCGTTTTACGAACCTGCACCAATTGGGCTTCGGCTCTTGACTAATTGCTGCGGGACAATATAAGGCTCATTTAATTATTGTAAATTGAAGGACTATCGGGAGTTATAGAAATGCTTGGGACAGTATTTAACATATTCAGAATCCCGGACCTGCGCAACAAAGTTCTGTTTACTTTGGCGTTGCTGATAATGTACAGGATTGGTTTCCATATTCCCAATCCCTGCTTTGACCAGGCCAAGATAGCTGAAGCTACTCAGACCAAAGACACAGATAGTCCTATAGGCAGGGCCACGGAATATATGAGGATATTCACAGGCGGAACCCTGGACAAAAGCAGTATATTTGGCCTGGGAATTATGCCATATATTACGGCATCGATTATTCTTATGTTGCTGGGTGAGGTTTTACCCGCTTTGAAAAAACTGCGACAGGAAGGCCAGGCCGGGCATAAAAAGATACAGGAGTACACACGCTACTTAACGGTACTCATATGTCTTATTCAGTCGATGATGTATATGAAGATGTTAGGCGGGTATATCTATCAGGGCATGGAAACTCAAGGTGTAATTATGGGTGTTATCAGTATGACAGCTGGGACCATCTTCTTGATGTGGCTGGGTGAGCAGATAGATGAGTATGGCATAGGCAATGGCATTAGCTTGATAATTATGGCTGGTATTATATCTCGAATGCCCTGGGCGGTTCATATGCTCCTGGAGAACGTTGACTTAAGGGTGAGCGCACCATCCAGTGCCGTGAGCCCGGCAAAGTTATTGTTCCTGATAGCAGCGTTTGTATTTGTTGTTGCCGGCGCAATCCTGATAACTCAAGGTCAGCGACGGATACCGATTCAACAGGCCAAGATGATGCGAGGGAGGCGAATGTATGGCGGCCAAAGGCATTATTTGCCGCTGCGCGTCAATCACGGTGGCGTGATGCCTATAATCTTCGCATCGGCTTTTATGATGTTCCCCCCGGTAATAGTAGACCAATTCACAAAAATAGAGAGTCTCGGAAATTCGGTGATTCTGATTACTATAAAAGATGCTTTGGGACACACTGCTTTTACATACAATGTTATCTATATGTTATTGATTTTTCTGTTTGCTTATTTTTGGGTGACTGTGCAGTTTCAGCCGAGGGAGATGGCTAAAAACTTGAGGGATTCTGGGAGCTTTATTCCAGGACTTCGACCGGGGCGTAGAACCGCTGAATATTTGGAAACCGTGATGACCAGAATAACTTATTTTGGAGCAGCATTTTTGTCTATAATTGCTGTCGTGCCGACCGTTATTTCAATATCTTTAGGAATTGATTGGCGGGTAGCTACATTTTTAGGCGGTACGGGTTTATTGATAGTTGTCAGTGTTTCGCTGGATCTGGTTCAGAAAATTGAGGCGAACCTTTTGATGCGTAGCTATGATGGATTCAGTGAAACCGGCAGAATTAAAGGGGCTTATGCGTGAGGATAGTATTGTTGGGTGCGCCTGGCTCGGGCAAAGGAACACAGTGTAAGCGTATTGTTACCAGATATGGTCTGCTGCATCTATCCAGCGGTGATATCTTGCGACAACAAAGAGTTGAAGGCACCGAACTGGGTAAAACAGCCCGAACATATATGGATTCAGGTGCACTCGTGCCGGATCAAATTATAGTGGAGATGATGGCTGACGCGATAATGAAGGCTCCTGATGCTGGTTTCGTTTTAGATGGTTTCCCAAGAACCGTTAATCAGGCAACTGAGCTTGCTAAATCGTTAGCTGCGGCTAACCAAAAAATAGACGTTATTTTGAATTTACAGATAGATGACCAATTGGTGGTTGAGAGAATGGCCGGCAGGAGAAGCTGTCCTCAATGTGGTGCGGTTTACAACATTGAAAGATTTAAACCAAAGGTCGAAGGAGTATGTGATAACGATGGTACTAAGCTTATCCAACGACCTGATGACAGCGCTGAAGTGGTGGCGAATCGACTTGAGACGTATCACCTGCAGACCGAGCCGGTGATCGATTACTATAAGAAAAATAGCAGTACAGTTTATGACATCGATGCCAACAAAGACGCCGAAGAGGTGATCGCTTTGGTATTTGTGAAGTTGGACGCCTTGGCCAGGGGCTAAAGTGTGTCCCAATGGAGGTACGAAGTACGAAATTAGATGGCCATTACACTTCGCAGCCGAAGAGAAATTGAGTTAATGCGTCGAGCAAGCACCGTTGTAGTGGATGTTCTTTCAAAATTACAAAAGATTGCCGAGCCGGGAGTAACTACCGCCCAATTGGACAGCGCAGCTTTGCAGATGACTGCTGATGCCGGAGCCCAGGCCCTGTTTAAGGGTGTTCGCAGCCCATATGCTCGAATCCCCTTTCCTGGTGCGATTTGCGCATCAGTCAATGAGCAGGTTGTTCACGGAATTCCTTCTGAGGACACAAAGCTTGAAGATGGTGATATCCTGAGCATTGATTTTGGCGTTAAACTTGACGGCTATTGTGGAGACGCCGCTGTTACGATAGCTATTGGTGAGGTTTCTGAGTCCAAACGCCGACTTATGGACGTGACCAGACAGGTTCTCGACATAGCAGTAGCGACGGTTGCGCCGGCTGTTAAATGGAGCCAGGTAGCTGCGGAAATGCAGCATTACGCTGAGTCGGCCGGCTTTTCGGTAGTAAAGGACTTTGTTGGACACGGTATCGGCAGAAAAATGCACGAAGAGCCGAGACTACCAAACTTTGTCAGTGATGAGTTGCTTGCCAATGACATTGTGTTGGCCGAAGGAATGGTTTTGGCAGTTGAGCCCATGATTAATGCCGGCAATAGTGCCGTGAGGACGCTAAAAAATGGATGGACTGTAGTAACAAGAGACAATAAATGCTCTGCTCATTTTGAACATACAATTGTGATAGTGGAAAATGGTTGTGATGTGCTGACCAGGAAATTGTAAGTCGCGAAGCATGAGAAATGCCAAAAAAGGATACAATAAGATTACAGGCAAAAGTGATTGATGCCTTGCCGAATGCGATGTTTAGGGTGGAATTGGAGAACGGCCATAGGATTTTGGCACATGTTTCAGGCAAAATGCGCATGAATTTTATTCGAATTTTGGCAGGCGATACGGTTATAGTTGAAATGTCGCCATACGATTTGAATAGAGGACGAATAGTGCTCCGGAATTAGTTCTGGCTTGTACGCCGCGAGTTAAGGCCTGCCAGGGGTCGAGAACTAAAGTTGTGTTAACAGGTTGCAAAAATGAAAGTTAGAAGTTCAGTAAAACGTATATGTGAGAATTGTAAAATTGTGCGTCGCAAAGGAGTTGTGCGTGTGATTTGTACAAATCCGCGACACAAACAGCGACAGGGATGATTAGTAAATGAGAGTCAATAGATCGTGGTTGATGACTCAATAAGCAATTTGAAAAGGAGCTTATATGCCCCGTATAGTTGGTGTTGATATTCCCAATGAGAAATCTATATGGATTTCATTAACTTCTATCAATGGCGTAGGTAGATATACCTCGGAGCTGATTTTGAAAGAAGCCGGAATCGAAAAAAGCACAAAGGCCGGTAAGCTCAGCGAGGACGAACTTAGCAGGATAACACAGATTATCGACCGTAATTACATTGTGGGAGGACAGCTTCGAAGACAGGTTGCTCAAAATATCGCTCGATTACGTGATATAGCTTGTTATAGGGGCATTCGCCACAGAAGGGGTTTGCCTGTTCGGGGTCAGTGTACTCAAAGCAACGCACGCACTCGCAAAGGCCCGAGAAAGACAGTTGCAGGCAAGAAAGGCGTAAAGGAAAAACGCTAAGAGTTTAATTGATTTTGTTAAAATAAGTTGTGGGATGTTTAAAGAGACAATTGATTATTAAAGTTCGGAAATATTCAGTCTGAGAGATGTAATGGCAAAAAGTACAAAGCGAAAAATCAGAAGAAATGTTGTCAGGGCGGTTGCGCACATAAAAGCGACGTTTAACAACACCTTGATTACAATCACAGATTTAGATGGTAACACAATTTGCTCGGGTTCAGCGGGGTGTGTCGGCTTCAAAGGCTCTCGCAAAAGCACGCCTTTTGCGGCTCAACAAGCTGCGCAGCGTTGTGCCAATAACGCTATGCGTAATGGCGTGCGTGAGGTAGAGATTAGGGTTAAAGGGCCCGGCTCAGGGCGTGAATCTGCCATCTCCGCCCTGCAGCAGGCGGGATTACGCATTGCCTCGATAGAAGATGTTACACCCCTGCCGCATAATGGATGTAGACCACCGAAGCGAAGGCGTGTGTAAAAAGAAAAGGAACAAATACGAAATGGTGTTAGGATATTGCCAAAACTTTTTTGGAGATAAATAAAGAAGATGGGACGTTATCTGGGTTCATCTTGTAAACATTGTCGTCGTGAAGGAATGAAGTTGATGCTCAAGGGTATCAGATGCGAGACGGCTAAGTGTCCGGTTGAGAAAAAACAGCGTAATTTGGCGCCAGGTATGCATGGTTGGCGCAGAGGCAGGGCAAGCGAATACGCTGTTCGCCTACGTGAAAAGCAAAAGGTCAAGAGATACTATGGACTTCTGGATCGGCAGTTTATGAGGTATTTCCACAAAGCAGAGCGGATGAAAGGCAATACCGGAGAGACCCTGCTCCAATTATTGGAGAGGCGTTTGGACAATGTGGTATATAAGTTGAATTTTGTGCCGTCACGCAAGGCCGCAAGACAGCTGATTGCTCATGGCCATATTTGTCTGAACGGACGCAAAGTTAATATTAGTGATTATACTACAAAAATCGGGGACAAGGTGACGATCAAAGGTTCCGAAAAAAGCGTCAAAAAAGTAAAGCAGCAGCTGGAAAGTAACCCAAGTTTTGCCACACAAAGCTGGCTGCAGTTGGATCGTGAAAAACCGGAAGCTACCATTGTTGCGTTCCCCAGCAGAGAGGATGTTCAGATTCCTGTTGAAGAGCAGCTGGTTGTAGAGTTCTGTTCGAGATAGCTACAGGATAGTTTTAGGTTTTTAGAGTTGAGTTTTATTGGCTCAAAACTGAAAATTCAAAACTTATAACTTATGTAGGAGTTTTATATATGCGAGTTACATGGCGTGGTTTGGAGTTGCCGACTCGTGTTGAGCGAGACGCGACGGTATCGAACGATAAATATAGCCGTTTTTTTATCGAGCCATTCGAGCGTGGTTTCGGCACTACGATTGGTAACAGCCTGAGACGTGTGTTGCTCTCTTCTTTGGAAGGTAGTGCCGTAACATCCATCAAAATTGCAAATGTTGATCATGAATTTACCTCGATAAAGGGTGTGATGGAGGATACCACCGATATTGTTTTAAATGTCAAGAGTCTTGTCATTCGACTTCATGGTGATGGCCCCAAGATAATGACGGTCTCGGCAAAGAAGGCCGGAGTTATAACTGCAGCCGATATAGTTGCTGACCCGGCCATAGAAGTGGTAAGCAAAGATTCTGTATTAGCTACCTTGACTGAAGATGTGAATTTTGAAATGGAAATGGTGGTTGAAAATGGCCGTGGTTATGTGCCGGCTTCAGAACGAATTGCTGCTGCGGATAGATTCGACCAAGAAGTGGGGAGAATACTGCTTGATGCGGTATATTCCCCTGTCACAAGAGTTCGATACACAACCGAGGACACACGCGTAGGCCAGCGGACAAATTATGACAAGCTTATTATCGAGATTTGGACAAACGGAACAACTACGCCTGAAATGGCTTTGGTAGAAGCCTCAAAAATATTGCGCAAGCACATCAACCCATTCGTACAGTATTTCGAAGTTGGAGAAGAAACCGTTACTGCCGAGATTGCTGAAAAAGTGTTGGAAGAAGAAGCAATTGATGAGGAATTGGCAGAAAAACTAAAAATCCCCATTCAGGAGTTGGAACTGTCGGTGAGGGCAAGTAACTGTCTTGAATCAGTGAAAGTCGAAACGGTTGGCCAGTTAGTGACAATGACGGATGCTGATTTGCTGAAGATTCGCAGCTTTGGGAAAACTTCTCTTCGGGAAATCAAAAGGAAGCTTGCCGATATAGGTTTGTCTTTAGGCATGACAGACGTATAAATATTTGAATGTCCAGAGGAGTAAAATGTTTGAAATTTTTGAATTATTACCATATGAATGTGTTTCGAATTTCGTAATTTTTTATTCAGATTTATCCACTGTGTAATAAACGCTTATAAGAGGAGCTTAAGTATATGCGCCATAGAGTAGCAGGGCGAAAATTATCTCGAACAAGTCAGCACCGTCTGGCTATGCGACGGAATTTGGTTGCTTCGCTCATCCAGCACGAAACGGTTTCAACGACAATCGAAAAGGCCAAAGAGGTAAAAGCTTTTGCTGAAAAGTTGATTACACTGGCCAGGAAAGGCACATTGTCGGCCAGACGCAGGGCTATTACCTTACTTGGCGACCGCGACATCATAGATCATGAAGATGGCAAGGCCGTTAAGAAAGGCACGTTGATTGGGAAACTATTTAGTGAAATTGGCCCTCGATACCTTGACAGGCCGGGCGGTTATACAAGAATTATTCGTTTGTCCTTGAGAAGATTGGGCGATAATGGCCAGGTTGTCTTGCTGCAGCTCGTTGGCCCGGAGGAAACTTCGAAAAAAGAAACTAAAGCTGCTTCCAAAAACGTTCTCGTAAAAGGGCGAAGAAAACTGTTGAAGTTGAGGAGGAGGTTCAGACCCAGGTGATCACTGAAGCTGAAGAGACTACCGTGGCAGAAGGGACTGATGAAGTTGAAGGAACTACGGAAAACAGCGGTCGTCAAGATGAACCTGGCCAGTAACCTGTCTTTTAGAGGATAATCATAGAATGAATGTCAGTGATTGTGTCTTTTGTAAGATGGTAGCTGGGCAGATTCCGGTTACAAAAATTTACGAAGACGAAGTCGTTCTTTCTTTTTTGGATATTGGTCCTCTAAGTGATGGCCACACTTTGGTGATTCCCAAACAGCACTTTGAAAGGTTACACGATTGTCCGCCTGAAATTTTAAGCCATGTTGGTTCTTGTCTTGGCAAAATTGCCAAAGCTGTATCAGCTGCGATGAATTCTGACGGCTATAATGTGTTGTGCAATAATGGCAGGGCGGCAGGCCAGTTCGTTGAGCATTTGCATTTTCATATAATCCCTCGCAATACTGGCGACGGGGTCTTTGACCGTTGGCCTGCTTATAAGTACCTGGAGGGGATAATCGAAAAAATCGCAGATAAGATTCATGAAAATTTATAATTTTGCCTCTTGATAAAAAACAATCTTTATGTTATCCTGATTTTAATACGGTATAAGCTACATGAGACATGGAATACGAAGAATGGCCGCGGGGTAGAGCAGTCTGGTAGCTCGTCGGGCCCATAACCCGGAGGTCGCAGGTTCGAATCCTGCCCCCGCTATTGCTTGTAAATAAAGGACTTGCGTTAAATTGTGAGTCCTTTTTGTATTGCCAAAAACGGCAAATTGTACATCACTTGTTATATATCATTTTTTTTGAGCCTTTTATCCAACTGTTTTACAGTCTCAAAAAACATCAGGTTTTAAAAAAAAATTGTTGTATTTTATCCTAACTGTTGATAAGCTAAGAGTTTAACCACATGGTATTAGGAGGATACAAATATTATGAATACATCAAGAAGATTGTTTAGTTTCTTAGTTATTAGTTATGTAATACTAATATTTGCCGTACCGTCACCTGCAGGCTCAGATGCCGGGATCGCCGCAATTACCATTCCAAGTGCCGATGTAACCTTATCTTTTATTCAGGCGGGCAGAATTGCAAAGGTATTTGTCAAAGAAGGAGATCCGGTAAAAGCAGAAGAATTGCTTATCCAGCAGGACGATGCTGCTGAGCAGGCCCAATTATTACAAATCAAGGCAGAGAGTGAAGACACAACACAAATAGAAGCTGCACAGGCGAGTCTCGATCAAAAAAGGATTGACCTTAAAAAACTGGAGTGGGCAGCAGGGCGGGGTTCAGCTACGGCATTGGAGGTTGAACATGCAAAGTTAGAAGTTAAGATGGCCGAGTTGTCGTTGAAAGTTGCTCAGTTCGAACACGAACAGAATAAAAGGAAATACAAAGTGTCGCAAATACGCGTTGAAAATATGAGCCTGAAAAGCCCAATCGAAGGAAGAGTCGAAAAAGTTGAAATTGAGGTTGGCGAATCTGTTAACGGCCTGGCTGATGTAGTTCGGATTGTCAATACCGACCAACTTTTGATTGATGTTCCCGTACCATTAGCAAAAGGTAGAACTCTCAGGCTCGGACAAACTGCAAAAGTTTTGTTTCCGGATGCTGAAAAGACGCCTGTGGAAGGAAAGATCATTTATGTTTCAATGGTCGCCGATGCAGCCAGTGCCACATTGAGAGTTCGCATAGAAGTTCCCAACAAGTTAAAGCGCCCGGCGGGTGAACATATCCGTGTTGTATTTTAGACTTTAGGAAAATAGTATGACGGCAAACAGCAAAAATTTGAGTAGAAAACCATTGAGCGCCGAGGATTCAAAGAACAAGAATTTTATCACTCTCACTATGACCAATCTAATTAAGCTGAACATTTTGTTAGCTCTTGTTTTATTGTTCCAAATGTCCGGCTGTGTTTCTGAAGAAGTAGACGAGCAAGATGTCATTACTTTTTACCAGCAAGAAGTTGTTGACAAAGGTCCTCAGCATCGCGACAGCAATGAGGGTTTGGATTCTCTTCGTCCGACTCCTGAGCCAAATTTATATGCACTGGAAGTTACTAAAGACAAAACAACCGGCAGAAATATTATCGAGCTTAGCCTCGATGATGCTGTAAAGAGAGCACTTATCAGCAGTCCGGAGATTAGCGTGGTAAGTTACGACCCTTCAATTGCCAAGGAAGATATAATCAAAGCGGTTTCTGTTTTTGATGTTTCCCTTTTTGGACGGGCAAACTATGAGAAACAAGACGACCCTACAGACAGTATCTTCCTTGGAGGTCAGGCTACATCGCGAGTATTGGAGACAGGTCTCAAACAAAAGGGGATTACTGGTGCAGAGTGGTCTTTAGCTTATGCCTTAACACGTAACTGGGACGATTTGAATACCAGAACTCTTTCCACCAGATACGAACCGATGCTGTCTTTTCAAATAAAACAACCGTTGTTACGCGATGCGTGGCAGGAAGTTAATCTTGCCGGCATAAACATATCCAAACTAAACTACAGGGTTGCTCTCGCCGCTTTCCGCCAGAAAACAGAAGAAGTTTCGGTGGATGTCATCTCTTTATACTGGATGCTTCTACAGGCTCGGCGTGACCTTGAAATTCAGCAATGGTTGATGAACAAGACGCTTGAAACATTAAGAAAAGTGGAAGACCGCAGGGATATCGATGCTACCACCGTACAGATTAAGCAAGCTGAAGCAGCCCTAAAGTCGCGCGAGGCGATATTGTTTCAAGTTGAAAAAAGGGTCGTCGATGTACAGGATGCGTTGGTTCGATTGCTCTCCGACCACCAGTTGAATTTACTCAACGACTTTGAGATTGTCCCCACCACTGTTCCTAATATGACGGAAAGAAAATTTGAACAATCAGAAACATTGGAACTGGCGCTGGCAAACAACTCCGTAATTCAACAGGCACGGCTCGGAGTTGAAGTGGCCCAGATTAATGTTGATGTTGCAAAAAAGCAGAAAATGCCCCGGCTTGATCTGGTTGCGTCCACAAGAATGCAAGGTTTGTCCCGTACTCAGGGAGATGCACAGGATATACTTAATGACGCCGACTATGTCAGCTATGCTCTTGGCATAACCGCTGAGATTCCACTTGGTAATCGCCAACGTGAGGCTGAATTTCGTAAACGAAGATTTGAACACCGCAGGGCAATTTCAATGTTGCAGAATATCTCAGACCAGCTGGCAGTACAAGTCAAAGAAAGGATCAGGCTCGTCGAGACATCTTATGAGGAAATACCAGTCCAAAAGGATGCTGTTAAGGCGGCAGAGATACATTTACAGGCACTTGAAGACACAGAGGTGATAAGAGACAAATTAACTCCCGAATTCCTCCTGGTCAAACTTCAAGCTCAGGAAATTTTAGCAAATTCCCAGCGGGCTGAAATAAAAGCCATCACCGATTATAGCACTTCACTGGTAAGATTGGCCCAGGCTACAGGTACTGTATTGGATATGCGATATATTCGGCAAGCAATGCCGAAAGAGGAGGGTGAGCACTACCGACTCAAGAATGAAAACATGAAGTACCTTCTATTGAACAAGGTAATCGCAGTGCAGCAGATGATTGACGAAGGTCTGTACGAGGATGCACTGAGTATGCTTAAAAATGACATTCTACAAAAGACAAATGGTTGTGCCGAGACGGGCCAGCCCGACAAAAACGACTGGATAGTAACCTGTGAAGGACAGAACGAGTTCTATCCCATTGTTGTAGAAACTATCGAGCGTGTGAATAGCTTTATTGAGAAATGGCCAGATAAGGATAGCTCCGCAGAATCACAGCAATAACTGATAGGCGTCCGCTCAAGTTCAGGGTTACCGCCGGAATCAAATCGTGGAGATAGTGACACGTAGAAGGATTTTATTCGCCGCCTGTAAAACCGAGCTGTTCATCAAGCCAGTGGTCTGTTCTTAAAACAGATTTTCGCTGGCGCAGTGCCAGTCTCTCAGCTCTTGTCTGTGCCAGACGAAACACACCACGAACCAGCGATGAGGATATGTCATTCTTTGTATTAGAGTATCTTTTTTTTAAGTAGGCTATAGAATTCTTGGCATAACGCAATACAATTTCATCGTTGAGGCTGAATATCCCTTGAGCGGTTCCAGGATCGCCCTGTCGGGCGCATCGTCCATATAATTGTCTGTCTATCCTGGCTGATTCGTTAGGTTCAGCGGCGATGACATGCAAACCACCTAACTTTGCTACTCCTCGCCCAAGCTTAATATCAGTGCCGCGTCCTGCCATATTTGTCGCAACAGTAATTTTGCCACGTTGCCCCGCCTGTGCGACGATTTGTGCTTCCTGTTTATGATAAACAGCGTTAAGCACCTGATGATCCAATGTTTGGACTTTAAGCAGTTCACTAAGTTGTTCGCTGGCTCGAACACTGCGTGTTCCTACCAGAATCGGCCTGCCTGTATTGTGAATCTGACTAATCTCCTGCACTATCCTTGCCCATTTGGCAGTTTCTGTCGTCAATACTACTGTGGGCAAATTTTTCCTTGCACAAGGACGGTTTGTCGGAATTGATACCACAGGCAAATGATAAATTTGCCAAAACTCGCTACTTGCCTCAGATGCAGTTCCTGTCATCCCGGACAGCTTAATATACATCCGAAAAAAACGCTGAAAACTTATGCGGGTATAAGTGTCTTTCGGTGGATTTATTTCGACCATTTCCTTGGCTTCAATGGCCTGATGCAAGCCATCACGCCATGTGCGGTCCGGCATCATACGACCGGTAAACTCATCGACAATAACGACTTTATTGTTATCGATGACATAATGCTTGTCACACAGATATAGCTCTTTTGCTGTCAAAGCCTGGTTTATCAATTCCAGACGGCGACGGTTTCCCTTCCAAAAGCCCCCTATATGTTCAGTTAATTCTATTAAAGTAGTTTCACCTTGAGCGGTCAACTCAACCTCTCTATATCGAAGATTAACCCGGTAGTCTACTTCAGGTTTCAACTGACTTGCGATATCTGCTGCTTGCCGAAAGGACTCTATCTGTTCGGGATTGGGAGCCTGTCCGGAGATGATAAGCGGTGTAACCGCCTCGTCAACGAGAATCGAATCAGCCTCATCCACAACAGCACAATTCAATCCTCTCTGAACCAGTCTGTCTGTTGTTTTGCTGCCGGTGGTTATTTTACCAAGCAGCGAGGAACACAATCCTTTTGAATTGCCCAATACAAGACGATCACGTAGAAAATCAGCGGTAACTTCCTTGTTTGTACAGTAGGTAATATCAGCTAAATAAGCTTTTCTACGTTCTTCAGGAGGCATTTGCTGTTCTATAAATGCAACTGTTAATCCACAAAAACGGTAGATTCGTCCCATCCACTCGGCATCTCGCCTTGCCAGATAGTCATTGACGGTAATAACGTGACAACCGTGTCCTCGCCAACCAGCAATTGTTACAGGCATTGTTGCGGTGAGCGTCTTGCCCTCACCGGTAGCCATTTCTGTAACACATCCGGCATTTAGGGCCAAAGCCCCGGCAATCTGAACATGGAAGGGTTTCTCTCCAATCTGTCGAAAAGCTACTTCTCTGACCAGTGCAAAAGCACGTTCAAGGTCTAAAGGAGTGTCGCGATTACAGCGGAAAATTTCACGCAGGTCAGCAGCAATCTGATGAAGTTTTACATTTGCAAGTTCAGAAAACTGTTTCTCAATGGCCAGTATTCTTTCTGCCTGCCTGAGAAACCTTTTTCGCCGTGGAACAAATCTGTTAGCTAATCCCACACCGGCATCCCAGGTTGCGTCAAGTCCTTTCGGTACAGGTACAAGGGACATTCGTTGTTCAAGCATTCGCCATGTTTGGCTCGGCATCGCGGTCATTTCAAATATGAAACCTCCGCTGAAATAACTGTCTCAGAGACAGCCACCATTGGAATACAAGCGGCTTCGAGCGTAATTGAATTCTTGCTACTATGCGTTGACCGGTAAGCAAACGAATTGATGCATCAGGATCCGGTCTTATTCGAATCTCAAAAAACTTCTCAGCCGTCTTTATGCCGCGAGGATCCTGTGATAGTGTGGGCATAGAGCCACCAACGTTATATCCTAATGCTTGAGATGGCAAGACCTCCTGACCGGCAGGGAAGATTTTTTCTATCTGACCGGTAAGCTTCACATCAGGTCGCCCTTTGACTCGAATTTCCAGTTGCGTATGGGCCTGTTCCACTAATATCGCATTAAGTGACTGTCCGGCAGTAGCCCGGATAAGCACATCATCCAGGTTTGCAACGAAGCCGATTTGCGCACCACGAGGCAGATAAGCACCTTTTATTTTACCAATATCAGGTGAAATCCATGTTCCTGACAGTGGAGGTTGCAAATGTAATGACGATATTTCGAGCTCAACTCTGGCTATTTTTTCATTCAGGGCCTCGATTTGTTCGGCCAGTATTTGGGCGGCAGCTACTTCCCGCGTGGTTGCAATACGCTGCTTTGCATCAAGAGCGACAAGCTCAGCCTGTAGACCCTTCTTCTCGGCTTCCAGTTTAGGATTAATGGCCTTAATAAGGGAATTACTGTCTGGGGTAACGGTTTGACCTGAAGGCAAAAAGTCGGTAATAAAGCCATCGCTTTTGGCATGGACAATAGCCAGGTTAACTGGTTCAACAATCCCTTCAACGCGGCAATAATCCGGAAACCGAAAGATGCCTGTAAAAATTGTTAACAAGGCCAAAATACCAACGGTTGAACTCACGGCGCGTGCACGAGTTCTGGCTAATTCCCCGTTTGTAGCCAGGTAATGTATGAATTTGCCAAGCGGAACTAATACCCAGGCAATAATTGCCGAGAGCGCAAAAAATGGTACGAGAATAAATAATTCTTCAGGTAATCGGTTATTTAAAAACAGCAAAATCCGTATGCAGATATAAATGCGGTAGGCCGTCGAAGCAATACCGTAGAATATAAACCAAGCCTTCTCTCCGGAAGTATAGGCAGGATTGTGTGCCGCCCTGATTTTCCAGCAGTATTTTTTGATGAGGAAGTAAATATAGTTTCGGGAACGCTGGCTGAGATTTGGTATCTCCACCAAGTCTGAAAGAACATAATAGGCGTCGAATCTTAGAAGAGGGTTCCCGTTAAAGAGAAGGGTTGAGATACTCGCTATGAATATGATATTATATGCAATTATATGCAATGTCCCTGTAGATGTATTGGCCCAAACAACAACTGCTATAGATGCTGCAAAAAGCTCAATCATAACGCCGGACATACCGACAATTGCCCTGTGCCATTTTTTGCGGAAAGACCAGGCGCTTGAAGCATCAAGATAGGGCAGCGGCACAAAAACCAAAAACATAACACCCATAACGTGAACCTGTCCCCCGGAACCGTTAATCTGACCGAACTTCTTGCACGCAAAAGCATGGGCAAACTCATGAAAAACTTTGATTACTATCATACTCAGATACAAAAGGAACAGATTGCCAGGTGCCAGAACATCAGAACTTTGATAAATCAGTTCTCCCAAATTACCGATAACAAAATACATACCGATAACTACGGTTGTTAACCATAATAGCAAACCAATTGGACTGAAAACTTTGCCAATTATACTGACCCATTGTTCCAGAAAGTGATCAGGATCGAGTAATGGAATCCTTATAAAAAGCAGATTTGTAAGAAATCCCTGAATCTGACGTCTAATTCGTGTTTTATAACGATTGAACAGGCTGGCGGTGTCAGGGGCGAGATCCGCATACAAAAGATTTGAGCAGTACAACTGACCGAGAAGCTGTATTACCTCCACCTGTGTTGGTGCTCTGTCTTCAAGTTGCTCGTTGCATATTTGCCAGACCTCGGCAACTGTACGTTTGCCGTTGAGCATGGCTATAAAGTAATAGCCATCGCTGCTCAAGCGGGAAAATTTGTTGTTGGAAGGATTCTCAAGAACATACCACATTTGTCCCCGGAAATGCTGTCTGTAAATGTGCACGCTTGATAATAATCTTGGGCGCAGATTGGAAACTCGATACCAGGCTTCGTGAAAAGTTGGACGTTCGATTGCCATAGAATACCAGAGAACTTAAAGCCATAATTTCATTCGTATCCAGTTGGTAATCTTACGTGTCCATATCCAAATATAGCGACGTTTACCGACTGATACCTTGGCCACTCCTTCCATGCCGGGGCGCATCCAGGGATATGTTTCTAATAAACGAACACGAACCTTAAAAACATTCCGCTGGTTTACTACTTCGGCCATAGGATTAATCCGCTCAACGATAAAGTTTATTGGTTGGCTGGGATAAGATGCTGTGGCCAGTTTTCCTTTTTGTCCAACCTGAATGTAGAAAATCAAATCTTCGGAAAACATGAGTTGCGCACGTAAAAATTCAAGCGGACAAACTTCAAAAAGAACATCGCCTGCTTTGACAGGTACACCTATTTGGTGTTTCAGGTCACCTTTCACAACAATACCACCAATTGGCGAAATAAGATTTGCTTGGCCAATTTGGTAATTGAGTAAATCAATCTGAGCTTGTGCTTTGTCAGCGTTTGCTTGAGCAATCTGAGCTTGTGCAGTTTCATTATCACGCATTGCGGCTGAAGTCTGTTTTAAATAACCGGCCTCTTCGGCCTTAGCAGCTGCTAACTGGAGTTTTAATTCGGCTGTATCAAGAGTAGCGAGTGTTGAATTATTCCCCTCAACTTTTTCACCAATCTCAACTTCAACACTTTTGAGGTACCCATTGAAGGGAGCTGGGACTACCTGCTGATGTGTTGCTTCCAGTACGAACGGCGCCTTAGGCCGAAACTGTCCCTTGCCAAATACTAAGAATAGAAGTGCAGCAAAGCCTAGGATTGTCAGAAGCTTTGCCCAAGTATGTTTTGGTCCCAAAAATTCGGCTATGAAATTACGGATTCTGGTAGCAATTGTTACCCCAATCCAGCGATTGTATTCATACAGATTGTTTAATCTGGCAGTGCATAATTCACAGGTCAATCGAATTGTCTCGATTTCGTCATGACTGAAGGCTTTATCTATGTGACGTTCGAGAGTCAGGACTGCAATGACCTCCCCGTTCCGGCGTAAAGGCAAACTAAGGATTGTTAGTGGACCGTATCGTTTTGATAATTCATCTGCCGCGCGATTGATATATGTCGCATCATCAGATGCAGGCCTCAGAATCTCGATATCCTGATCCAGACATTCCTCCATTGCAGATTCTATATCCTGAACAAGTTTCATTTTTCGGCTGAAATCTTCGGTATGACTCATCGCTTTGAGCTGAACATACCTGCCGTGTAGAAAACCCACACTCACTCGCTCACACAGCCATTGAGACGCAACTTCATTGCAGAAGACCATAGATGCGCTTGTAAATTTATCCTGCTGGTTAAGAGCTGAAAGTATTTCCATTGCTTGCCGGAGCCGTTTTAAATCTCCTTCTTGAGTTTGTTGAGACAGCCTCATCTCCGAGTTGCTCAAAAGTTTGGTTGACAATTCAAGTCTCTGACGGCTTTTTTCAAGGTCAGCTTTATCTGTGGTTTCAATCAAAAATGCTGCTACAGTTTGACTCATATCTACAGTCTTGAACGGAAGCATCATAACGTAGCGTTTGGCAGGTTGGCTATAGAATTGATTCGGCCCATCCAAAGGTTCGACAGCAACAGTATCGGACGACATTACCTTGTTGGCTGCTTTAGCCGATTGGACCAGCCATTCCGGGGCAGAAGCTGCTTTTTCCAACTGCGGATATATAGCAAGAACATCAACACCCCTCTTTTGATTAATGTGTAAGATAGCCCCTCCGTTAGCCTGTGCCATAAAACAATGCACAGCCAGAAGATTTGTCAGAAACTGCCCCGGGCTTCCATCAAACTTCTCAAGCTGTTCGATTAGCTCGGCTGCAGTTTTATTGTCGGAGCTTTGAAATTGATTGTTTTTTGAATGGTCCACTGTCATTTGTCGCTACTCTGTCTGACTGGAACATTGCTTGCCAGGTTAGACTCAATTTCTCCAAATTTCTTTTCAAATCTCCGGATAATGTAACCAAGGGCTGCGTACTTAGCGCAAAACTGAACTCATACTACACCACATCGATATTATCCATAGTAACAAGCAGGTTATCGGTAAGGTCAAAACTCGAATTAAATCCGATTGTTCAAAAAGTTGCAGCCATCATAAGTAACTACCAAATATAAGATTATAACAAACAGTGTTGTTCTTGGCAATCGTTTTTTTCTTGACTTACCAGCTTGCCGGCAATGGATAGAGGGCATCCCGGAAATAGTTATGAGATGAAGAACGGATCGCCGCCTAATCATCATTATGTTGTGGTTTGCTCTAAGCCATCTATTCAGTACCTTGGAGCCAGTGTTTTCCAAAAATCGCCAAGTCTATTATGTCTACCGTACCCAGTTTATCGAAATCGGTTTGGTCACACCAGTTATTCCTGTAATTACAGCCGGTATCCATCCAGTGAGAAGCAAATGTTGCGAAATCAAAGAGATTCACTTGACGATTAGCGTCAAAGTCACCGGGAATGAGATGGACGATTGCCACATTGTGATTATATCCGGCAGCGATTGCCAGAACATTTGTACCGGCAGGAACATCACATTGACCGTCTTTGTTACGACCCCAGGCAACGAGTGAGCCATCTGACTTCAGGGCCACACTATGCCAGCCGCCCGCAGTTACGGCCACAACAGAATCGGTGCCCGGGGGGATGTCGCACTGACCGGCAATATTAGAGCCCCAGGCCACGAGAGAGCAGTCTGACTTAATAGCGAGGTTGTGATTATCGCCCGCAGCGATGGACACGAAATCCGTACCACCGGGAACATCGAACTGACCGTAAGTGTTACGTCCCCAGGCCTCGATCGAACCGTTTAATTTCAAAGCCAAACTGTGCTCGTAACCCGCAGAAATGGCTGAAAAATCTGTTCCTCCAGGGACATTACACTGATTGTAATCGTTTCGACCCCAGGCCACGAGCGAACCGTCTTCCTTCAGGGCCAGACTGTGCTCATACCCTGCATCAATAGCTACAAAATTCGTATCTTCAGGAACACTACACTGACCATAATCGTTATTGCCCCAGGCCATGAGCGAACCGTTTTCCTTCAATGCCACGCTGTGCCATCCCCCGGCAGTAATAGCTATAAAGTCTTTACCAACAGGAACATCGCATTGACCACAATTGTTACGGCCCCAGGCCACGAGTGAGCCATCGGATGTTATAGCTTGGCCGTGATAATCTCCTGCAGCGATAGACTCAAAGTTACTGTCGCTGGGAACATTACACTGCCCGAAATAAGAATAGCCCCACGCTACAACGGTACCATCTGTTTTTATGGCCAGATTGTGCCACTGCCCGGCTGTTACAGCAACAAAATCGTTGCCATCTGGGACCTCGCATTGCCCGTAATTGTTTCGTCCCCAGGCAGTAATCGAACCGTCGGATTTAAGGGCTATGCTGTGCTCATATCCCGCCGCGATAGCCTTAAAATCGTTTCCATCCGGCACATCACACTGATTATGGTCATTGTATCCCCAGGCAATTAGGGAACCATCAGACTTGATAGCCATATTGTGATAGGTGCCTGCAGCGATAAGCTTATAATCAATGCCTTCTGGTACGTCGCACTGACCATGGTTGTTATTACCCCAGGCCTGCAGTGAGCCATTCGTTTTTAAAGCCAGATTATGACTTGCGCCTGCAGCGATGGCGGTAAAATCCGTCCCGACGGGCACATCGTTTTGATCATGGTTGTCTCGGCCCCAAGCTGTGACGGAACCATCTGATTTTAAGGCCAGGCTGTGCCACCACCCGGCTGCGATAGCAGTAAAATCAGTGCCTGAAGGAACATCACACTGACCATAGGCATTATAGCCACAGGCATCGAGTGAGCCGTCCGACATCAACGCGACACTATGCCACCCACCCGCCGCAAAAGCTTCAAAAGCTGTGCCGTCTGGAACATCACACTGACCATCGTCATTATTGCCCCAGGCTACAAGCGAGCCGTCCGACCTAAGTGCTAAACTGTGGGAGTAACCAGCAGCAATGTTGGCATAATCATTGCCGATGGGAACCTTGCCCTGGCCCCAGGCAGTGAGAGATGCCGCATTCACAACGCTCGTAACTGCTGAAACAATAAAAGTTATCGGCAAAATGAGACCAATTATACTCAGATTCCTCATCGACCTTCCTCAGTTAAGAAACGTGTTTTCAAAGATACGTCAGAATTCAGTCCTAAAACGCTCAGAACAGTCGCTTAGAATTGATGCTGGAACAACAATGAGATCTGAAAATAGAAAACAGTTTCACGGATTAGTCTTTTCATCCTTATCACTCCGGATTACGTAGCAAAAGGGCCAATGGAGGCCCTAATGCGTTTTTGGATAGAAAAATTATACCATTTTCATTTAGATAATACAAGCTAAAAGTCTCCGAACGCCTCCTAATTATCCTTATTCTGAATGTTTTCGAATTTATTTGTTGCGAAAATATCTGAGACATTCACAGCACAAAATGTGCCCGGAATCTATCGGAATCTATTGTTTTGGCTTCATTTCCGTAGGTTTCATCGCCATATCCTTCACAAATTTCAATTTTCGTTTTTGTTTTTCTTAAATGATCTATTGAGTTTACATACTGCTAAAGCGGTATCATCCATTATCTCAATGTTTTGTATGCAATCACGATTAGTCCAGGCATACTATAACTGTAGTATTGATATTTTTGTGACCTTATCCTTTGATTTGTTAGTGGGTATTAAATTACAGAAATGAATATATATATTAAGAACATGAATATTATTGTTTAGAGACAGATTTCAAGCAGGCCGAATAAAGGAAACTCTCCTGAATGAATGGCAGCGGAAAAAATTTTTTAATTTTTTATTTTTTTCACTTGACAAAAAGTTAACACATAAAATATTATATCCTCTATAAAAAGATTGTGCACTGTGGTAGGTGGTGTTTATTAGCTGCATAAGGTTATTTAAAAGCCTTTTTACCCCGTGCAATTCGGTTGAGTAATTTGTGAGGAGCGACAAAGTTGGGGTTTTTTAAACGCATCAAGGAACGGAAAACCTCTCGGAAAGCAATTTCTGATGC
>JAOUFU010000125.1 GCA_029858035.1 Phycisphaerae bacterium | reverse complement strand
TCCGTATGGAAGGCGCCTGCTACATGGAGGGGCACGGCTTTCATGGCGCCGTGTTTTTCAGCCAATTCCGCTGCCCGCCGGCAGGCTTCTTTGCTGCCGCTCAGGACGATTTGCCCCGGGCAGTTGAAATTAACAGGTTTTAGAAGCTGGCCCTGGCTTGCTTCGGTACAAAGCCGGAGTACTTTTTCTTCATCAAGGCCAATGATACTGACCATCCCTCCTTCGGTGGCATCTGAAGCTGCCTGCATTGCCAGCCCGCGTTTCTGGACGAGAATGAGCGCATCCTCAAAACTGATAACGCCAGCGGCGTAGAGGGCGGTGTATTCGCCCAGGCTAAGGCCTGCTGTAACGTTGGCAGTTATGTTTTTGGTTTCAGGAAGTGTTCTGAGTATCTCCAGGATGGCAGCCGAGGTTACGAAAATCGCGGGCTGAGAGAGAGTGGTAGTGTTCAATTTGTCGGAAGGGCCTTCGAAACAGATATGGCTCAAGTCGAAACCAACAATATTATTTGCCTCACGGTAAATCTGCGCGGCTGCGGGGTGAGCGAGGACAATATCTGCGCCCATTCCTACAACCTGGGCTCCCTGTCCCGGAAATAAAAAAGCAGTTTTCATAATTCGTGTCTCGTATCTCGTGAAACGTATCTTGTTTGGAAACCGCAATAAAAGCGGAACAGCAAATCCCCAAATAAATTGGGGGACTAAATTGGAAAATCAAAGGCGAATTACATTTGCTCCCCAGGTCAGGCCTGCGCCAAAAGCTACGAGGATAATAATATCGCCTTTCTTTACCTTGCCCTGCTTTACGCACTCATCAAATGCTATGGGTACGGAGGCGGCCGAGGTATTGCCATAGTCAGCGATATTTATAAAGACTTTCTCGTCAGGCAGCTTCAGTCGCTTGGCGGCCGATTCGATAATGCGACCATTCATTTGATGGGAAATCAGCATGCTAATGTCGTCCAGCGTCAGGTCACAGACATGGAGACATTGGTTGACAGTCTCAACTATCCGGCGAATTGCCTGTTGATACACCTGCCTGCCCTTGATTTCCATGTAGATTTTGTTTGGGTCGTCTAACTTTTTATCGGGTGGATAGCGTGAACCGTATGCCTGGCAATTCAGTGCGGCCCAGTTATCACCATCGGCCGACATTGTGCTGTATAAGATACCGCTTCCATTGTTTTTGCGTTCGAAAACGACAGCACCGGCACCGTCACCGAAAAGGATACAACTGGCCCGGTCCTGCCAATTGGTAATCTTGGTCAAGGTCTCAGCCCCAATAATAAGGGCGTTATTGTAACGGCCGCTTTCCAAAAACTGCTGAACAATGCCGAGTGAGTAAATAAAGCCGCTGCATGCGGCATGCAAATCAAAAACACAGGCTTTTTTTGCACCTATAGCACTCTGCACAAAACAGGATGTGGCGGGGAAAGGCATCTCTGGAGTGACGGTAGCTAAAATGAGAAGATCGAGGTCGGCGGGGTTCAGCTTTGCATCAGCCAGGGCCTTTTTTGCAGCTTTTATTGCCAGCAGGGCTGTCGTTTCGCTATCATTAGTAATGTGTCTGACTTTGATTCCAGTGCGTGAGGTAATCCATTTGTCGGAGGTGTCGACAATCTTTGTAAGGTCATCATTTGTCAATATTTTCTCCGGAACAAATGAACCACAACCGGAGATAACAGCACGGTAAGGATTAGGGTCTTCGTTAATCAGCTTATTCATCATCCGTCCTTACGGAGGTTTGTGAGAGATATTCAATAATCTTGTCGTTTATTTTTTTGGTATAGAAATTTTTTGATGCCAGGATGGCGTTTTTAATTGTTCTGCTTTTGCTTGAGCCGTGACAGATTAATGCTGTTCCATTAATACCCAACAAAAGCGCACCGCCATATTCATTATAGTCGTACTTCTTATAAATTCTCTTTATGACAGGCTTAAACTTCATGGCGAGTCTGAGTTTCTCAGTCGAAAGCTCATGTTTTATGGCTTTAAACAGGCCGTCGACAAGGCCTTCGGTCAGCTTCAGGATTACATTGCCGACAAAACCGTCACAAACTGCGATGTCACAGACTCCTTTGAAGATATCTCTTCCCTCAATGTTGCCGACAAAATTCATTTTAGGGTCGGATTTTATCAGCCCGCGTGCCTTTTTAACAATCTCATTGCCCTTTGCGTCTTCCTGTCCGATACTCATAAGCCCGATCCTTGGATTTTCAATGCCATGGAGATGTTTTGAGTATATTTTAGCCATAACTCCATATTGATAGAGATTTATGGGCTTGCACGCGATGTTTGCACCGACGTCACAAATGGTCACGGGGCCTTCGAAGGTTGGAAAGACTACGGCTATGCCCGGCCGATTGACACCCGGAAGATTTCTCATCCTCATCTGAAAGGCGGCAACACAAGCACCTGTATTGCCGGCAGAAATAACGGCATCGACCTGGTGAAGTTTTGCCATTTTGGCCATAACGGCAATTGAACTCTTGCGTTTGTTGCGCAAACTCTCGACAGGTTGTTCGTCCATATCAATGACCTGCGGAGCATGAACAACGCTGATGGAACCTTTGCGAGATTTCTCAGAGGGCAATTGAGGCTCTATGATATCCTGCGGGCCGACAATTATCATCTCGTCGATATCGTCGAGCAGATCTATTGATTCCAATACACCTGAGATAATTTCACCGGGTGCATTGTCGCCTCCCATTGCGTCAATAGCAATTCGCATGCTTAGCTACTTTCTTCCTTGCCGAGCTTCAAAGTTATCTTTGGGTTTAGATAACCACAATTCGCGCATGCTGCGTGGGGCAGCCTTGCCTGTCCACACTGCGGGCATAGGGCATAATTAACGGCCTTTAGCCGATGATGACTGCGGCGAGTATGTGTTTTGCACTTACTGGTTTTTCTTTTCGGTAACATTGATCACTACTTAAAAAAGCCTTAAATTACTATTGTTTATTAACAAACAAATTCTAAAAACTGCCTAAATAGTTTACCGCCGGCACTTTGTCAAGTGAAATTTCAGAATACAACCGCGGGTATGCGAAAATGTGCTTTCTGTCACATCCTGTATTTGCGTCTTTCGTGCTTAACTGAACAGTTATCGGGCATTTTTTTCTTGAAATCAAGAATACAAGCCTGTATATTAAAGATATTGACATATTTTAGGCCCTCCGGGAGGAGGATAGCTAAAAATGCGGTTTCTTTTGCACTCCCCCGGAATTGCCATGATGATAGCGCAGGCCTTGTAATACGAAAGATGCGGCAACAGGGACTTTTTTGTGAGGCCAAAACATGTGTAGATCAGCAAATCGAAAAACCTTCCTGATAATATTGACAATTTATCCGGCAGCACTTGGTATCCTCCCGCTGGCTCAAGCTGCACCGCCGCCCGGCTGGACCATCACCCGACTAACTGTCAACGATTACGACGATGAGTATCCACAGATTTCCGGCACGAATGTTGCATGGGCGGGCGACGACGGTAACGATTCCGAGATCTTCTTATATGATGGAAACACGATTACTCAACTCACCGACAACAGCTATAATGATCTTTCTCCCCGGATTTCCGGCTCGAATGTTGTCTGGAAAGGCCGTCCCGGCAGTGGTTACGAGATTTTCTACTATGACGGCAACACGACCACATATTTAAGCGATAGTAGCACATACAATGAAGGGCCTCAGATCTCAGGATCGAATGTGGTCTGGTATGGCAAGGGCAGCGGTTTTTTCGACGAGATTTTCTACTACGACGGTAACACTGTTACGCAAATCACTGACAACAGCTACCATGATCAAAGCCCCAAAATCTCCGGTTCGAATATCGTCTGGCAGGGCAAAATCGGCAGTGACTACGATATTTTCTACTATGATGGCGAAACTATTACGCAACTCACGGACAACAGCTACGATGATGGATCTCCCCAGATATCCGGCACCAATATTGTCTGGCAAGGCTACGACGGAAATGACCACGAGATTTTCTACTACAACGGCAGTACAATCACCCAGCTTACCGACAACGACTATGACGACCAGGGGCCCCAGATCTCCGGCTCAAATGTGGTATGGTATGGCGGCATGGGCTCATCCTATAACTGGGAGATATACTTCTGGAACGGGACTACGACTATTCAGCTCACTGATAACGAATATCTTGACAGTCATCCCCAGATATCCGGCTCCAATGTGGTCTGGTTCGGTGGCCCCAGGGCCAGAGCCTACGAGATATATTTCTACAACGGAAACACGATTACTCAGCTAACCAAAGACTCAGGAATGAGTTACCTTGATCAATATCCTCAGATCTCCGGTTCGAATGTGGTCTGGCAGCGCTGGGATGACAACAACATTTTCGAGATATTTATGGCTACCCTTACGCCACAGGATTTCCTGGTTCAGGGCGATCCAGTGAAGGTAGCCGAAGGCGGCACGGGAACATTTACCGTAGCCCTGGCAATAGATCCAATAGTGCCAATTAATGTAACCGTTGCCTGCGAATCTGGCGATGCTGACATCTCGGTTCAGAGCGAAGGAACGCTGGGTTTCAATTCATCAAACTTCTCGCAGCCTCAGTTAGTAACACTTGCTGCTGCTGAGGATGCTGACAACATCACGGGGCTTGCAGCTATACGAATCAGCGCGATCGACATTCCATCCTACGATGTAACCGCCATCGAGGCCGACAACGATCGGGTGCCGGGGATAGTGTTTGTTGATAAGGATGCAACGGGCGCGAACACTGGTATGAGCTGGTCCGATGCCTATAACTATCTTCAATTTGCCTTGTTGACCGCGCAATCCGGTGACGAGATACGGGTAGCCAAAGGCATCTACAAGCCTGACCGGGACTTGACCCATCCCAATGGCAACGGTAATCGATTTGCCACATTCCAGCTTGTTGACGGTGTGGCTATCAAAGGCGGCTATGCAGGATTCGGCGAGCCGTATCCTGATGTCCGGGATCTCGAACTGTATGAAACAATTCTCAGTGGAGACCTAAACGGAAACGATTTCGGTGAAATGGATCATCCATCCAGGGATGAGAACAGTTACCATGTCTTAATAGCCAGTGGTACTACTTTGCTGACGGTCCTCGACGGCCTCACTATCATGGCTGGGAGAGCGAATGGTTCTCTTGAAATAGATCAGATGTATAGACAAGGTGGCGCAATGTACAACGACTCGGGCAGTCCAACCGTGATCAACTGCACCTTCAGCGGCAATTGGCCAGGGATATACAACATCTTTAGCAGCCTTGAGGTGACGAACTGCACTTTCACGCAGAATGCTTCCGGGCCCGCGATGTTTAATGGTGGAAGCGGCAACCCTGTCCTGACCAACTGCAACTTCACCGGGAATACAGGGCGCGGGATGTACAATTCACACGTCAGCACGACGCTGACCAACTGCACTTTCACCGGGAATACAGGGGGTGGGATGGACAACACTGACTGTACTCCGGAACTAACCAACTGTACCTTCAGGGGAAATTACGCCGGTAGTGGCGGAGGAATGTTCAACAGAAATAACAGCAATACAATACTAACCGATTGTACCTTCAGCGGAAATTCGGCAGAAACCTACGGCGGCGGAATGTACAACGCGGTTGGAAGTAACCCGGTAATGACAAACTGCACCTTCACCGGCAACTCAGTTCAAGACGGATATGGTGGTGGGATTTACAATAATGATTGCAGTCCGACCCTGACTAATTGCATCATTAGCAACAATTTGGCTCAGGTCGGTGGGGGGATTGTCAATAATGGCTATAACATTAACACTGTTCTGACCAACTGTGTCCTCATCGGTAATTTATCAGTTAAATCCGGTGGGGCAATGTATAACTGGGGCGCCGACTCGGTGCTAACCAACTGTATCCTCTGGGATAATATCTCCGATCAGGGTAAGCAAATCTCGCTGATAAACCGCAGCACTGTATCGCTCAGTTACTGCGATATACAAAGCGGCCAGACGGATATTTATGTTGGTATAAATTGCTCGTTCGACTGGGGTGCCGGTAATATTGATTTAAAACAATATTTAACGCCGGATGGGCATCTGCAAACCGGCCCGCCTTGCATCGATGCGGGGACGGGTAGTGGCGCGCCCTCTACGGATTTTGACGGCGAGCCCAGACCCTCCGGCAGCGGAGTCGATATTGGCGCTGATGAGTTTATTGACACCGATGGCGATGGACTGCCTGATTGGCTGGAGAATGCTATCTCCGGATCTCCAACGGCCGCCGATCCTGGTGGAGACCCTGACCTTGACGGCCTGACTAATTTGGAAGAGTACGAACTCTACAGCAGTAATCCAAACGCGACGCCAATCTATGTTGATATTGATAATCAAGGCGACCCCGGCGAGGATGGCAGCTTTGCACATCCCTTTGATACGATTAAGGAAGGAATCGATGCCGCCGGCGATGGCGATACGGTCCTGGTTGCTGAGGGTACATACCTCGGGATTAACAACAGAGACCTGGACTTTAACGGCAAACCAATGGTCCTGCGGGCCATGAATGGGCCAACAGACACAACCATCAACTGTGAAGGTCTGGGACGCGGTTTTGATTTTCATCTTGGCGAAGGCCCCACAACAGTGGTGGAAGGCTTTACGATTACCAACGGCCAGGCCGATTACGGCGGTGCAATCCGCTGCCGGCAGTCAAGTCCGCAAATCCGCAATTGCATAATCACCGGCAATACCGCTACGGAACAAGGCGGCGGCATTTATTGTTACCTTTCTATGCCTACTTTTGTCGATTGTAACATCACGAACAACATCCCCGATGGTATTTGGATGGAATATGGAAGTGCGCGTATTGAAGGAATAGTAGAACTCTCCTCTAATGATTGGGACAGTAATGATGTCATGCTTTATGGCGATGGCGAAATAAAAATGGATTCTACTGTCACTCTGGATCTTATCAACACACGAATTCGCTGTGATATTTTTGGTCCTGGAACTGTACAGGTCGATCCTGAATCCGAATTGATTATTGAAAAAGATGCGATTATAAACCTTTACAATGACGCTGATCCCAACCAAAATGGTCAAATCCAATGCGAGGGCCTGTTACTTGTCAGAGACTCTGTCCATTTCAGCAACGCGAACGTCCAGGTCAAGCGGCTCAGTTTCGAAGGCGATGTAGATATCTCAAACAACATAATCACCGCCGAGGCAGGTTCACCTTACGGCCAGTTCTTTATTGAGGACACCGTCCACATCGTTGACAACGACATTCACGCCGACGGCGACCGCTATATGGACCTGGACCCTTCTGTGTTCGCCGGTGTAATCGCGAACAACAGAATATTCGTCACGATTACAGAAGGAATTGGCAACACGCGTGGCGGCCTCTTGGAACTTCGAGGCAGTGACGGTCTGGCAGGCAACAGCTATTGTGATCCCAATAATGAGTTTTTCTGCGAGGTTAATGACGTACCACCCCAAGACACTAATAGCTGGACGCTTGAACAGCTCAAACTTGTTACTGGAGCGAAGGTGAACCTGACCAACCGTTTCGACTTCGGCAATGGCGGGCTTTACGAGGTGATGTACGTCAAGGACCTTATTCTGGAGCCAAACTCGGTGCTTAATACGGCCTTCAACAAGCTTTACTATCAAAATCTGATCGGCGATTTAAACTCAGTTAGAAATGAGCCGCTTTTGGGTTTTTCATTGAGTAACATAGCTCTTAATAACAACAATGAATTTTTAACTCGCGTAATGCACAATAATTATACTCATCCTGAAAATCATGCCTATGACAGGACCCATGTAAAACGCATTGATGGAAACGAACCTGACCCCAACGGCATGATGAGAATGTGTAATCTGGAAGAGCTTGATCCATGCTCGCCCAATTACGGCCAAGTAATTAATGCAAGGGCAAAGGGGCTATTTGCCAAGGCCAGCGAAGATGAGATTCTGATTCGTTTTGAGTATCTATTCGGCAGTTCTGACCCTAATGTTGAACTGGTGATTTACCTGTCCGATGTACCTGAGCTTCTGGCCCATAATGACCCGTGCCGCCTGGACCATTATATTGAAGTGGCGCGTTTATATCCTCCTCCGGCGGGCCAGTACGGCTCAGCAGGTTCCGACCATTTAGGGATATTTGAAAAGGTTGTCTCGGCCGGCAACCTGAATTTCATTCGAGGCGTCAGGATGGAGCTGGAGCTGGCCGGACCCGACGGGACGTGCATCCTGATAAACAATTGGGACCCTTATGTTTCGTGCATATACTGTGGCGATGTAACGGGAGATTTTGGCGTAACACCAAGGGATTACCTGACGGTGCTTGGTGAAAGCGGGGAATTGAGTTCCGGCCTTAGCGGGCTGGGACTCGCCTTAGACTGCCTGGAAAAATTCGGATTCAGCGAAGATGGCTTTCTGGATGCGACCGACCTAATGGGATGGGACTGGGGTGAATGGCTGGCTTCGGAAGGTTTGGTAGATGATTTGTGTTTCACAATTTTCCTTATACCGCCGGATTTCAACGAAAGTTCAGGTAGTGAGGCCTTGTTGTTTGGGGCAACATCAACAATCGCACCGGAGGCCGGTGGAGCTACCGGTTATCCAGGCTCGCTTCTTATTGGAGGTAAAAGGTTTGACGCTGTCTATGAGGATTTTCTAAGCGACAGGCTTTACAATTTTGATGAAAGCTATAATCTGGTCGGTGGGCCTTACGCACTGCCCACTGATAGAGTGAACGGCAAACTTGTAAGAGACCATAACGACCTGCTCTATCAGATTAATGTGGAGGAAGGATTGGTCCGATTTTCCGACCTTAGTTCTGTCATACCGCGAGGACAGGGTTATTCCGTTATTAGTGAACCGCGATACGAGAAGGCTGCCACTGTTTATGTCGGTTTTCAGGACCAGGGAGAAAATACATGGGGACGCCCCATCCTTGACGCGGCCTTTGACTCTCAGGGCAATGTTTATGTTACACCGGTAGTAGTTGTCCATGACGTTTGTGATGCTTATATAGCTTCGGCAAAGCTTATGTTGGCACCTGGCCAGTCGCCACCTTACAACGTTGTCACAATCTATGATGATCCTCCTCTACCAAATAACAACCAAAACTGTAATAACCTGTGTGAAATCGAAGTGGATGTTTACGGCAATGTATACGTAATCAACAGCGGCTATGCAAATGGCAGCGATATTTTATGGCTTTATGACAGCAACGGAGTTGTTCGCAAATGCGGACTTCAAAGCCTTGGTATATATGGTCCTGTTGGGCTTTGTTGCTCCGGTTATGATAATTCCATGCTCTATGTAGCCTCCTCAAAGGGTGAGCCTGATGCCAAGTCTGCTTCATTATATGCTTTATCTACGGTCGACCTTACACTTGTGCAATCCGTCACCATCAATAATATGGGTCACATAACCGATATTACCGAGGACCCCAACACGGGTACTGTCTGGGTTACCGGCTTTACAATGCCGCAGTATGTTAACTATTTTCCGGCAGCCCTGGCTGAAATTCCTCAGTTCTATTATCCGTATCTTGCCGCTGTTCCTTACGGCAGCAGTGGGCCGGTCCGGGCGATACAGTTGTCAAATGCCGCTGATTTGGCACTGCCATTGTCTATTGCCTGGGTGGGTCCCATCCCGGGAAAATGCGGCGGTGCAGACCTTGACAGGCTGGGTGATGTAAGCTTCGGTGATTTGGTTATACTGGTTTCGCAATGGCTGCAACCTCCCGATACTCCATCTGCTGATATTGCTCCAAAACCCAATGGAGACGGCATAGTCAACTTCCTGGATTTGGCTGTTCTTGCCGAGCACTGGATGGAAAGCTGCGCGCCATAAAACCGGTCTTGAATATCGCGATATCTGCTGCGCAAAAAGTTAATGAGGCATGTGGGTGTGATGCTTACAGTCCTTTTTTCAGGATTTTAGCTTAGTATCCGGAGGCTTTTTTGAATTCTTTAATTGCACGCAGGCCCGGTTGTTTTTACTATGTGAGTTTACTGGCCAGGATAACTCATAACAGCAAGTATGAAATTTATGAAATAAGCGGCGTTTGGGTGCAGGTTGAGGGTGACTTTTGAGCGGGTAGGGGGGGAGTGTTTGGCCTTTTTGCAGTCTGTTTTTGTGATTTTTTTGCAAAATTGAGGGCGTAAATACGAAATAGGCCGTAATAT
>JAOUFU010000649.1 GCA_029858035.1 Phycisphaerae bacterium | reverse complement strand
TGATATTCATCGGTACACCCGACCATTGGCACGCGATCGTTTCTATCGCGGCAATGAAGAACGGCAAGGACGTGTATTGTGAAAAGCCCGAGACTCTTACGGTCCGCGAAGGCCGGGAGATGGTCAAGGTTGCCCGCCGTTTCGGGCGTGTATTCTCGGGAGGCAGCCAGCGTGTATGGGGTGACTACAACTGGTTTCACAGGATGATCTATGGCGGAAGGATCGGCCAGGTTCAGGAAGCATGGGTGAACGTCGGCGGTCCCTCGGGCCCGTGCGATTATGCTGCCGAGCCTACCCCCGCAGGCGTTGACTGGGACATGTGGCTTGGACCGGCCCCGTGGAGGCCTTACCACCCCAGTCTTATCAGAGGAGGCTTCAGGCCATTCCGTGACTACTCGGGCGGCGGCATGACCGACTGGGGCTGCCACACATTCGGCGGCGCCCTGTTCGGCTGCAACCTACACAGGACAGGCCCGATAGAGATAATTCCGCCGGACGGCAAAGATGTCAAGAACCTGACGTATGTCTTCGAAAACGGAGTTAAGATATATCATGGCGGTGGATGGGGAGGCATTTTGACATTCAAGGGTACAGAAGGCGAGATCGGTGAAAGAGGCGACAGGAGCGGCAAGAAAGAATCACCTCCGAATATACATATACCCAACTACAAAGGACAAGGCGGGATATTTGGCGACTTCCTGCATTGTGTGCGCACACGCGAGAAGCCGTTCCGCGATATTGAGATCGCCCACCGCACGGCCACGCACTCTCACTTAGGCAATATAGCCTACTGGCTCGATAGACCGCTGAAATGGGATCCGGTCAAGGAAGATATAATCGGTGACCCGGAAGCCAGCCGCTGGCTTGGCAGGACGATGCGTGAACCGTGGAGTCTCTAAGGTACTATCAAAGGCATCCCTTACATAGAAAGGAAATATCAATGCAAACGAGAACAAAAATACTTTTGCTGGCTATAGTAATGGGCCTTACGGCTGTAGGCACAGCGGCTGTCGAAACGGAGAAGCTTGTCAGCTCAATAGATGCTCTCAAGTCGTATAGATATGGAAATACAGGCGGAGTCGACCTGCGCTGGGTCGAGACACAGGTTGCGATGGCTTCGAAAGATTCGGGCATAAGGGGGCAAATCGAGCAGAAACTAATCGAGGCGCTTGCTGCGGCAACGACAAACGACGCAAAGCAATTCTTGTGCAGGCAGCTTCGTACAATCGGCACGGAAAAAGCCGTACCGCAGCTCGAATCAATGCTGACCGACCCGGAGATATCACACATGGCGCGGTATGCCCTTGGCAGAATTGACGCTCCTGAGGCAGGCACAGCTCTGCATAGAGCACTCGGCAAGACTTCGGGCAAGGTTCAGGCCGGAATCATCAATACTCTGGTTAAAGTCAACTACGGCAGGGCGCTGGGGGACTTCATGGGACTCATCGACAATTCGGACAAGGATGTGGCAATCGCAGCCATCAGAGCCACCGGACACTTTCCCTGCAATAGTTCGGTAAGTGCACTGCGTAGAGCACGCCGCTCCGCCGGCAAAGATATTCAGATTGAAATAGACGCCGCTCTGCTCACAAGCGCCGAAGTCTTTCTTGCAAACGGTGATAAAAAGCGGTCGGCGGCAATCTACGAGGGCTTCTACTCCGGCAAATATCCCGGACATCTGCGCGTAGCAGGCCTGAGAGGTCTTGCAGCAGCACGCGGCGAAGAGGCCGCCGGTCTGCTGGTCGAGGCCATCAAAGGTAACGATGCGGACCTTCGCAGGAACGCTATAGGAATGATGGCACTGATAAAGGGCAAAAAAACGACGGACATATTTGTAAAGCTGTCAAAATCGCTACCCGCCGACGGACAGGAACAGATTGTTCGGTCGCTGGCTGCACGTGGAGATGTGTCGGCTGTCCCGGCGATTATCGAAATGACAGGCAATGAACATGAAAACGTTCGTCTTGCCGCACTGGAAGCACTCGGCGATATCGGAACTGCACAAGCCATCAAGTATCTGGCAAAATCGGCGGCGACCGCGGCCGACCGTGAAAAGCGGATCGCACAGGCAAGCCTGGTACGTATGAAGGGCGAGGGTGTCGACGAGGCTTTTATCAGCGCGATTAATTCCGGGGACACTGAGAGCCGCGTAGAGGTCATTCGCGCAATCGGCCAGCGAGGTACCCAAAAAGCATTTTCTACACTGCACAAGGTCGCTAAAACTGATGCAGAGGAATCCGTTCGCAGTGAAGCTATCCTTTCGATGGGCAGAGTCGGTAAGGCAACAGACCTTGAAACACTCGTACAGTTAGCGGTTACACCGAAGGACCCGGATGACCGTTCTTCAATCGAAAAGGCTATTGTTATAGTTTTCAATAAGATCGAGGATGAAAATGCTCAGGCAGCTCCGGTCATAGCCGCCTTAAAGAATGCTCCGGATGAGGCAAAGCCGGTA
>JAOUFU010000124.1 GCA_029858035.1 Phycisphaerae bacterium | reverse complement strand
AAATATATGGTCTGTTAGTTTATATCGACAGTATATACGAATGCCTTCGTAGATGTCAACGAAAAATTTCGTATTTTTTGAAAAAAATTCTACCTGCAACTATGACATTCTGCCAAGCCGTCATAAGTCCTTATTATAAAAAGGGATATAGAGCTGAGCCACGGCATTTCTTCAAGCTAAAGACTCGGATGTTATCTCACTTATCCGACAATATTCTATCCATAGCTTCCATAGAGGACAGGTAGATTCCATTAGAATAGTTGGCCAGGATTCTCATTGCTGCGGCTTTATCCTCCGCGTACAGGCCGCAAGCAGCTTCTTCAAGGGATCTCTGCATACTAAGAGCATCGTCCTCGATTTGCTCGGCCTGAGCTTTTACTTTTGCTACCGCCTTAGCAGAAGTATTATTTATTTTGTTATAAAAGTTGGAGAATGTCCAAAATGCCTGCAGCGAGTCGGCCCGGAAAGTACAACCGACTCTTTCATTATAAGAGATAATTGACGGTCTTGCCGATTTTGAGGAAAAACCTGCAGGGAAATCAGGAATGCCAAAGTGAAAAGGGATATAAAATGAAGTACGGGGCGGGGCAAGGCAGACCCAGTAAACGATGCCGATATCCAGAGGTATGTTCCTGCGCAACTGGACAACAAAGCTGGTCTGCGTACTGCCTCTGCAAATCGCGCAAGCATTTTTGTCCACATTCTTCGTCAGTGATGAGGATTGGAGTATCTTTGCATCATAATCGTGACGCATAATCTTTTTGATCTGAGCTACATCGACCTTTTGCTTCGGCACGACGGAAAAGGGCAGGTCCGGGCCGAGCGGAATCGCTTTGTTGACAATATAGCTGAGTCCACTCCACTGTCGGCCGAAGTTGGACAGACTTGAAGCCGATTTGGGATTTGCGTAGACCCTGGCAAAATCGAACGGCCCTTCTTCTTCTGGTTTGTACCAACCTCTTGAAACGGCGTACTCGATGATGTCTTTTGAAGCAAGGAAATTATCCTTATCCGACAGGTCAACCTGGTGTACCGTAAATGTATTGGCCACCATTGCCACCTTGCCATCGTCGACCCGCTGAGCCAGCCAGTGTTTTCCATTGACGACGCAGAAAAGCCACCCTTCTTCGGGGTCACAGATGATGTATGTCCGGCCGGAGTCGATGTAGCCGAAGCGATCCACAAGTCTGCCGGCTAATAAGACACCTTCGCGTGCTGTCCTGGCCCGCTCAGCCACTAAATATCGCAGCATATAGCCTATTCCACCATCAGTGATTTGCGGCTTGTCCTCTCGTGAAGGGCAATTGTCCGATGTGATACTTACGCCCCATTCATTGATGTAACTATCGGAGAAAAGCATACCCGGCATTTCCGACCATATATAAGCCCAGGTTTGTTCGACCTGGTCTAATTGGCCGCCATTGAGCAGCTTCACTTTCTCTCCATTTGCGTGTTTTCTGCGAGGGATTTTGTGATGATTCACAATTTGAGGGATAGTGTCGTCTTCATTGTGGGCCATAATCACATACCCATCTACTGAAGCATCCTTGCCTGCCACTATTGAAAAACATCCCTCGCATGGCGCTGCCGGCAGCAGGAATATGGTACCCCACACAAACAGAGCAAGAACCGTCAATGTTCTAATTAATGATTTTTTGACAACCATTTTTTATCCTTATCAAATTAGCTAAATGCTCCTACCGTTGGCCTTCCGTCGAAGTCATAACCACAACGCAGGAAGCATCACCTATAACATTTACCACGTTAAGGCACATATCTAATAAAAGTCCTTTTCAGAGCTTGGTGTATAAAGGATATTTTGGCAATTTCATCGATACTCCTGACCGTATACTTTTGAAGTTTAAGCGTATAATAATAAAGAAAGAAATAGAAGTCAAACCATATACGGGCTTTGAGCAGTCAGGATCATGACAGGAATCAAGAGCTTGCAATTGCAGAGTATTTTAACTATTATTATAGTAGAAAAATCGGTATACGATTTACATATGAGCTGTAGCTTAGGAAGGAAGGTAAGTCATGAATAGGCAAAGCAAGATAAAATCGGCAGGAAGAACCGGTAATATCAGGGCTTTAGGTACGGCTTTATCGATATTGGTGTGCTGTATGTTTTGTAAGGCTGCAACAACTGATGATATACCCCCCAGGGCCAAAAAGCGGGCGGGAGTAACCCTCCTGAAACGGGATAAGTGTGATGACAGCTACAGGCTCTATTCGAGCCGTGGTACGGAGGTCGCCCAAATTATTGACCTGGATGGACGTGAAGTCCACAAGTGGTCGTATCCACAGGGCCATACATGGCACCTGGCCGAGATGCTGCCCAACGGTCATCTCGTCGCTATCATCAAGGATGTGATGATTCTTGAGTTAGACTGGGACAGCAAGCTCATCTGGAAGGCAAAGCTGAGAGCTCACCACGACTTTGCCCGATTGTCCAACGGCAACACGCTGGTGGTATCCCGTCGGCCCCTGCCGAACCCATGGACAAATTCTGGCAGTCTCACCTTAGATACTCTTGTCGAACTGACACCAGATAACACGGTTGTCTGGGAGTGGAAAGTCGAAGAACACGCCAAGGAAATTGCTCAGCACGTATCGCTACAGATACCACCATCGAAACTGTTTCCAGATTGGCCCCACATTAACACGATCGAGGTCTTACCGGAAGGACCTGCGGCGAAAAAGGATCCGCGATTCAAGGCGGGCAATCTTCTTTTCTGTGGAAGGCACATTGACACGATTGGAGTCATCGACAGGCAAACGGGAAAGGTCGTTTGGGCCTGGGGGCCGGGAGAACTCCTTGGACCACACATGCCGACCATGCTTCCAAACGGCCACCTGCTGATATATGACAACGGGTACAACATATCAACTAACGTGAGGGGATACACTCGAATTGTGGAACTTGAACCTGTTACTGAAAAGATTGTATGGGAGTATAAGGCCGAGCCGCCAAAACACTTTTTCTCTCGTGCAAGGGGCTCGAACGAGAGATTACCCAACGGAAATACCCTGGTTGCCGAATCTGACCCCGGCCGGTTCTTTGAAGTTACGCCGCAGGGCGAGATGGTATGGGAGTTCTATAATCCCGACCTCCATAAGAACGGCAGCCGAATGTCATTATATCGGACTCTCAGCTATACGCGAGACTTAGTCGACCGTCTGGTGGAAAAGCATAAGAAAAAATAAATTGAGACGAACTTCTATTAGTGCCGAAGCATCGGCTTGGCCCGCTTCACAAACTGTATGGCCACACCCCAGGGATCTCGCAGCATGGCTAATTCGTCACCGCTCAATGTTATGGTTACTTCTCCAACGGCAGTCGCACCGGCAGCTATCAGTTTTTCCCGAATGCCCTTCACATCGTCTACCATGAATGCAATATGGAGCAAAAGCGGATCCATTGAAGTGTAATCGGGCACGGCATCAGGTGGATTGTTGTATATCTCAAGCATCATATTTCCTCCAGCGTCGGAAATAAAGTTCATATTAATCGGAGGCGGTCCCTTCCTGACGACCTTCATTCCCAGGTTCATACCATACCATTTTGCCATGCTCACAGGGTCCTCGACATTTATTGCGACGTGTTCGAGCCGTATTCTATTTTTCCTAACCGTACTGTTGGCTCCTTCAGTCGAGCTCACATTCATCTCACCGCAGCCAGCTAACAGCGTTATGGGCAATATTACAAACACACACAATAGTAAACCGAATCTAAATTTACGAACCATCCAACATTTCCTTTCAATTATATAGCATAGTAAAAAGAATCTAATTTGCAAATAACTACCAATTTCACATCGTTTAGTAAACAAAATATAATCCAATTTCTCTGACACCTTGTACTACAGAATGAAGGCAGGCGGAATTAAACAAATGACATGCGGACTTCCAGTGCTTCACAGGCTTTTGTAAGTCTTTCTGCTTAAACGAGTAATAGTTATGAGAAGCTATTACTGTCTTTCCGCATTTGTCTTAATCGATAGATTGTCACCCCTGGCCAGGATTACGGGATTTCGAAAGAGTATCCTCAGCTTGCGCTCATCGAGTTGATGGCGAATCCGGACATCTTGACCGTTCAGTTTGGCGGTGACTCGTACGGGTTTTACACCTTCGCCCAATTCTCCGTAAGGAGTCCCAAGGACAAACTGTATTTCGTTTACTTTAAGGGTTCCGTGCTTAAGCTCGATTTGTTGTGTTTGGCTTTGCTGGGAGATTTTCTGTGAGAAGCTTCCCCAGCCCTGAGCAGTTATGAAAGCTGCCTTGAAATCATCCGGATTTATCCTCGGAGCAAAGGCCAGATATCCTTTGGGGCCATGATATTCGTAACCACAGGCAGTGATAAAGGCGCCGTAACTTGCCATAGCACGGGCGTAATGGTCGGAACATTCGATTTCATTATAGGGATTACGCAGGGCAGCATTATAGCGGTCGTGGATCGCGCGGGCGACAGCCAGGCCTTCGGTAATCATGCCTTCCCAAATCATGTGCGAAGCCACCTGCCATTCAAAACCAGTCATGCACTCATTGAAATACATGTACTGCCAGTGTTTCTTAAAGTCCTCCCGCAAGCCGCCCTTTGGCCAGGTGCACATAAGCAGGCCGGCATCACCTGCCATAGCATACCATCGGCCACGCTTAAACTTTTCCCTGAAGGGGCCGACATCCGGCACGAAATTGTACTTCCACAAGGCACGCAATGCGCTTTTGATTTTTTGTTCGTCAAACAACCGGCCAAGGCCCACCTGAAAGGCCCAGCTCTGGCCAAAAACCTGGTCGATGTAACATCCCTTTCCGATGCCGATTGCATTAAGGTGTTTCGGATCCTCTATCTGGTAGAAGTATTCGCCATTGTATAGTTTCAGAATGTTCTGTCGCCCGTGCTCGGCGATACTTTTGCAGCGTCGTGCGAAGTCACTATCACCGACCTCAATGGCCATAGCCTCGCCTGCCCACAGTGCTGCAAGGTAAAGAGAAGCCAGAAACGAAATCTTGCCGAACCAGGCGGCATCGAGTGTGTTCGGCTGCGAGCCTTCGATAATACCGTCATCATTTCCATCGTTCTGAATCATGTATTCTATGGCCTTTTTGACCTTCGGCCATATCTGTTTCAAAAAGGCATAGTCGGCGGTCATCTGATGTTCCCGGTACGCGCCAAGTATACGGCCACACTGCCCATCGTGGGCCGGGTGAGAACTCTGCTGCAGGTTGGCCCGATGGCCGATGCCTCCATCTGCGTGAAAAGCTACGCCAAAGTCCACCTGTTCACGATGATTACGCTCAATCTCCGGAAACAGCCGCCCTACCGCCTGGGCGTAATGCCAGACGTGGGTACAGGTGCCGTGGCAGCAGCCGATACCCTCCCATGCCCAGAACCGCCCGTCCTTAAAGCGGTAGCAGGTGCTGGTGGCCAGAGTGGATGTATTGGCCATCGTCCGGTCGAGGAACCAATAAGGCAGAGATGAATCATACCAGGTATCGCACCACAAGCGAGTGGATGTGCTGAGCCGTTCAAAGTTTTTAGCTACGTATTGAGTTACGGCCTGGGCATTGGAGAAACGGCTGGCATAGTGGCGACCGACATTGTTCATCCCGGCCACAGACAAATTCGGAAAATGCCAGGTAACAACAAATGTAACAGTTTTCTCCTGGCCGGGCCTTAAAGAAATTCTTCGGCCGACAGAACCAATAAGTTTATCGCTTAATGGGCTGCTCCTCTCTTCGACACGCTGCTGAAATTGGCCGGGCTTGGATATCGAAGCCGAAGCCAGGTCCCCAGGGCTGCCATCGAGTAAGGCCAATCCCATCGTGCCAAAGTCATGCAGCTCATTTAGAACAAGTGTTTTTACCGGCTTGTCGGAAAAGACGATGTGGTCCACGCCAACATTGCCCCAGCCGCCGGTCTCCTTATCCACAATCTGGATTTGGGCCTGTTTGCCCTCCCATTGCGTCACAGTGAAGCTGCCCGGATTCATTCGATTGTTGTTCCGTCCGGTCGCTGATTTCACTAACTTGCCGTCAATAAGCAAATTCATACAGGTTTTACCCTCGTGGGCGCCACCGCCTATAAGGAAATTAATATACTTGCGATGGATGACAAAAGGCTTACTGGTGAGTGTTCCGACATGTTGGTCGCCGCCTCGGACGTCCTCACCCTGTCGGACATTGTGAGTGTTGACGACGCGCTTGCCTTTTCCGGCGACGTCACCCTGATAGCTGGGTATATCGGACATCTTAATCGGTGAATCGCCCAAAGCTGTACCGGTGACGGTCCAGCCTTCGTAGTTATCTTTCTCAAAATCTTCAAATAAAATATCAGGTCGAAGGTCGGTGTCCTTCTCTTCAGCAGGCTCGGCGGAGCAAGACAGAAACGTCATGTTTGTGTCCCTTGAAATACGATTTCTGCGCATACCGGAAACCTGTTCGCGGTGATAGAGACAAGCGGCATTTTCGAGCCAGCCGCTGATTTCAGCCGTGACCGTTTTGCCGGAAACATTGCCGACTGTATAGCTCATAACTGTGGCGGGGAGGGCCGAATCGTTTGTATTAAGCGGGATAAAAGGTGAGTATGCCTCTAATTTGACGGAGACGGGACAGCCTTTATCTTTGTATGTCACCCGGCTGATTGGATACCGGCCCTCGAATGAAATATTCGCAAAACCGCTGTTATCTAACGGGCGAACCTTGCCGTCTATACTGACAGCAAAGCCCTGATCAATGGGAGATTCCTGTGGGGCTGGAGATAAATAGTTCGCTCCATCGCGTGTCCCCACTGATTGTCCCTTATATTGAACCTGCCTGGGCAGAATTCCCTCGACAACCCGGTTGAAGATGTCCCACAGCCACAATTTTCCGTCACCGCCAAGATAGAGGTTTCCAGAAAATAATCCGCCAATCGGCATACCAATGTGCTGCAAAGCTGCAGGATCGGTTACAATAGCAGGTTCACCCCGTGCAGTGAGTGAAGCGACCCATTTAGGATCGAGTTTCTTGTCGACAGGAATCGTTTTAAGGTATTCGTTTTCTTCGAAGGGGCCTGCCATGACCGGCAGCTTGGTGCTATTCAATACTACACCAGCAGCACCAGCCGCGGACAACACCATAAAATCCCGACGATTAATTTTAGTGCAATCACACTTTTCATCAGGCAACTGATTATTGCAGCAGCTTTGTTCGCCGGTATCATAGACTTGTTCTTTGCCCATATCACATTCTCCCACTCTTAGACAGGACTAACAAAATAAAACAAGATAAAATCCCGTCTAAAACATTCAAACTACCACAGATCATTGATTGTCCTGACAGTTTCATTAACGAGAATTTGTCCCCCCTGCGGTCCTACAACAAATTTATCGGCGCTGTAACCGCCACCTTTTACGCCCCTTTCCGTCGGCAAATACCCGACATTCTGACATGACAATTGCACAAGTAACGTCAGGACCGCCTGGCTGCGGGCCTTGATACGAATACCGTAATCGATATACAATTCGAACGGATTGGTCGCTATAGCAATGTCCCCAAGTCGAATCACATGAAACTCTATTGGCTTGATGGAATCGGTTTCGTAAAAGGGTAGAATAGCAGGGTCATTCTCAGGCAAATTCAAGTATACCACTCTATGTCTGAAAGGCAGTTGCCATTTAATGTCTTCTTTGGCCAGGCCAAACACATCATCAACCGCATTGGCAATACGCCGGGCAATTTCCTGCCGCCTTGATATACCTCTTCTTTTCAGCATAATCTCGTCCGCCTTTTGACGAAAGAGCAGATGCGGTGACTGGTCTCCGGCTGGGGCACACTGCGGCAGGATAAACAGGTCTTCGGAATATCGCTTTCTAATCTCCTCCCTTACATCGTGCCAGAAATCGGCTGAAATTTCACTTAAGTTTTCCGTCTCCTGCGAAGTACAAGCAATATTGATTACAATACCCGTCAGCTTCTCACCAGGTCGCCAGAAGAACAGCATCTCCACTGCATGGTCTTCATAGCCCTCGATATTCGAGAAGTTCTCTGCGTTTGTATTTCCATACATAGCAGACGAACCGTCGAAATAGTGCGCCCTCCGATTCATTCCCACCACCGCGTGTCCGAGCGCCCAGCTCATACCGGCAGGTTTGCGGTTTCGCCAGGCCTGCACAACGGCCCCGGCAACTCGTTCCACAAAGAAATCACCATATTCGGACGCCTTCATAACACCCTCGTCCTTGCTCACATCATAAAGACCTTTGAAAGTACCGTCGATAAAGCCCGGGGCGGTGTGCGCATGAGTGGCATTAAGAAGCAGCTTGTTAACATCAAAATCCTGAATTTGCGGTTTCACCAGGTCCCGGATGCGCTGCTGGATTTGCTTGCGGATAAATATAACATCGCAAGAAACAATGATGGCCTGCTCTTTACTTGCTCCCCCGCCGCGCGTTTCCAGAGCTAACACAGTTGCAGTAAGGGGGTCGAGAGTGGACCTTGCAATCCGCTTGTGCATTTGTCCAATTACGACCACGGGCTTTTTCGGGGTAATCTCCACAGAAGAGAAGCCGACATAAAGTGAATCTTCTTTTGTACCTTCCGAGGTAGTGCCTGGATTCGTATTTTCTGATCTGCCTTTCTCTTTCATAAGGCCAATCTGCTCAAAGGGAATCTGTTTGAAACCGAGTTTATATGCAGGTGAATCGTCCTTGAGGCGGAAATCCCCGCTCGCTGCGTCGACAAAATGCGGATCACCCTCGATGAAATTATCCTGGACGGTGACCATTTCTTTAGTTGCACCCCAACGGATTGTCAGCCATTTATCGCCAATACAAATATTACGTGCCACAAGGATGTCGCCCGGTGGCAGTCCATCGTTCTTGGCGTAGTACTTTTGCAGGTCAGCCAGTTCGGGATAGCGAGTGCTGTAGGGTGGTTGTTTCCAGTTCATCCTCTCCAGCCGCTCTTTCATTGTCTTGTAAACCATATTGTTCCAAACGGGAGATTTGCTTAAACCACGACCGTCGATATCAATCGCCGGATCGCAATCGATGAAGATGTTGTTCTCGACCTTAAAGTCCCGTCCGCCGCCCAGAAACACCGCCCGGTGAAGTTTCCACAGGACATTGCCATATATCTGCGTGCCGCTGACACAGTCGTCCATATAGATACCCATAGAGCCCATACCCACTCCGCCGGTGTGGTGAATGAAATTATGGCGAATTATGTTCCCTCGGAACGTGTAGTCCCTGCCCGTGTAGATAGCACCGACATCGCCGGTCTCAAGACAAACGTGATGAATTTCATTGAGCTCGATAAGATGGTCATTGCCCCCGAAAAGGATGGCGCAATGAGGATGGTCATGTATCAGGTTGTTGGTAACGCGGATACCCACGCCTGACATCGAAACGGCAGGCGCGTAACATCTGGACCATCGAGCTATGTGGTGAATGTGGTTGTTATAGGCAAGATGACGTGCCGGGGCCAGTGTCTTACGGTCTCCGCCGCTCAAAGAGATACCACCATCGCCCGTCTCATAGATTTTACAGCCAACCACGCTGTGATCCCTGCCGCCATCAACTGTAACGCCATAATTTCCAAGGTTGTGCAGAGTGCAGTTTATAACATTATTGTTGGTTCCGCCTGAAATCCGAACGCCGGTCCCTCGAGCACACTCTATCTCCAGGCCTCTAATTGTAACATGCGAGGTGTTATTGAGATGAACCAGCGGTTCTTCCACAATGGAAACCATGGTTCTGCCCTGCTCAATAGGCGCCGGCGGCCAGAAATACAGGGTCCCGCTCTTGCGGTCCATATACCACTCACCCGGCTCATCCAGTTCCTCCAAAACATTGAGGAAATAAAATCGCCCACCTGTGCGGAAACCATAATTTCCATACGGCGGGCTGGTCTTGATCAGACGTTTCTGAAGGTCAATCGATGCAATATGTTCATAGGAATTCGCCCAGTCGTACGCCCAGTATCCGTGCACCCAAATGTCACTGGTATCTCTCCAGCGCTTAGGGCGGTCCCCCTCATAGTTAAAGCCTCCAGTCAGTTCGCCCAGGGTACTACCGTGACCATCATCTTTGCCCTTCGTAAAACCGGCGATTTTTAAGAAGCTGTCATTGGGCCAGCGGGCGATGTTCATCGGTTTATCTTGGAAAAAAAGTTCCAAAGCGGCAGTTGATGTCCCGCGACCAAAACCTTTTTGTTTCAA
>JAOUFU010000648.1 GCA_029858035.1 Phycisphaerae bacterium | reverse complement strand
TGGACATCTGCGGACTGGTTGACCAAAGATGGTAATGATACATCTCCAAGGCTGATTTATGATGGGGATGGTAATTTGCTTATGTTCTGGGTAAAGGGAGATGATATTTGCATGGCCAAAGGAAGCGGTAATACCATAACGCGTAACGATGTTGATCTGGCTGAGGCGGTTGTCACTTGCGGTGAGTCGTGGGGCAGCAAGGATTTTGATTTAGTAATGGGTGATGGCGGGCAGATTGCCTTGATATGGAGTGATATATCGGTTCCGTACTATCCAAAACGCCTCGGCCTGGATCACTTCGATCCAAACCACGTTGAACCGAACCCCGATCAATACAACCTCCCGGCCCACACCGATCCGAATGATCCAAACCGTATCCTGGTCAGCCATGACCTGTGGGTTTCTTATCACGACCCCTGTTTCCCACAGTATTGGAGCAGGCCGCGACAGCTCACGTGGGACGATTCGGCCGAGCGGTTTATCAGCGGCGCTTTTGAGCCTAACGGTACTCTGCTTTGTGTTTATAACAAGAGGCAGACAAAGTATGAGACAGTGGATTATAACGACCCGAATCATCACGATGTTCATATTCACAATGTTCCCTGCCCGGGCCGAAGTGATTTAGTCTATCTGCGTGACCCCTTAAAGTGTGACCTCTCAATAGAGATAGAAGATGTTATGGTGATACCGCCCAATCCAATGCCCGGAACAGAGGCGAAAATTTATGCTACGGTAAAGAACCTCGGCGTATCACCGGTCTCGAATATCAAGGTGGTCTTCTCCGACCTTTCTGACCTCTGTGGTGGGACATGGAGCCCCGGTTCAATTCGGATGATTGAAGGCCCGTTAGTTGGTGGAGACGAAGACACGGTCTCGGTATGGTGGGAAGTACCGGCAGAAAGCGTTTCTCCGCGATTAATATGTGTTGTAGTTGATCCGTGCAATGTTCAGGATGATTCAAATTGGAACAACAATAGTATTAACTTTAAAGTGCTGGCACCGGATCTGACCATTAGCGAGATGATTGTATATAATGCCGAGCCTAATAAAATCATTACTGCGCGCGTAGCAAACAAAGGAGTTCTGCCGACTGGAGTATTGCCGGCTTATGGCATGAATAATCCTGTTAGAGTCGTTTTAAGAGAAGGTGGGCCAAACGGTGTAATCGGCCAAATTTTAGCTGTGCAGACAATCCGGACTATTGAGCCTATGGCTTACCATGATGTTCAGTTCATATTGCCACCCATGCAAATTGATGTCAATATGGTATATGCCGTAGTGGATGAACCGATTGTCGATCCGGATAATGATGCAGATGTGGACCTGTTTGACTTTAGTTGCTTTGCCAACAACTGGCTTCGTTCCGATTGTGAATGGCCCCATTGGTGCGGCGGTACTGATCTTAACCGGAATGGGCTGGTAGACTTATTCGACCTGTACATACTTGTGGAATGGTGGCTGGCTGCAGATGATATCGATGAATTCAACGAAGATAATAACATTCGAGGCGTCAGAATTCGGTGAGAATAGGGGATACCGAGTGTTTTCTGTCGGCAAAAACGGTAAATGTTGAAACGGCTAAAAACGAAAAACTAAAACCGATTTGTGAATCAAGGCGAGGTTGGTCGTTCTGCTCAAATAAAACGCCTATGAGAGCTGCTCCGGGATATTCTGTGAGTTTATCGAGGCGGGCCCATCAATCGCAGTTCCTGCGCTGGACAAGGATGCTATTCCAGGAACCAACGCTATAATTAACAATTTCTACATCATCATTCTCTTTTCAAAAGAACTGTTATTGTTAGAACATTACAGTTACACACATCAAAAACTAACGTTTACTATGTCTAATTCTAAACTACTAACTTACGGGCTCTCGCTGCCCGGCGGACAGTTACCAGGAACACCGGGACCGCCTGGAATCGGCGCGGTAGCCGGCTCAAAAATCTTCCAGTTAGCCACGAGGATATTCAGGTCATTTAAACCGACACGCCAAAAACCAGCCTTAACACTACCTTCTTTGGCGTGATCAAAGTCGGCACAAGCACCACGGAATGTAATACCGGGGCCGCTCGGAGTCGGCGGGGCAGCCGGCTCAAGAACTTTCCAGGCGGATACCAGGATATTCAGATCCTGCAAACCAACATACCAATAGCCTGCCTTAGCACTACCCTCCTTTAGGCCGTCGGCGTCGCCGTAGCACTGTCTCGGATAGCACCAGCATACGGGACAGCCAACTTCGATCCACTCACAAGAATCAGGGTGTGCGAGGCCGAGACAGTAAATAGGGAATAGTGGTTCGAAGTGGTAATCTTCGGTTTCACCGAACTGATAACCATTAGCAGGGCCGGAACCAGCCACACCACTACCAGTCCAGGGTTGCTCAGAAAGTGTTATACGCATCCAGAGGTCACCGGCAAAGCTTTCATTGGGCTCACGAGGCTGCCAGGGCCTGAATGGGGA
>JAOUFU010000647.1 GCA_029858035.1 Phycisphaerae bacterium | reverse complement strand
GTTAGACAAAAAATTAGACAGAATTTCTCCTTGTTATTTGGTAATACATGTATTCTTAATAAGTTAGGATTGTCTAAGTCATAAAAATTAGACAATCCGCAGGTAGTTAGAAATGAATCATTCTCGGCCCTCTATAGGCCATCTTCGCAGGCTCACGGCTTAATTCCTTTGATAAGGGAGAAACTTGGAAAGACCTGCACGGAGGACATGCTGAAGACGGTTTTTATTAAGCTGTCTGCACGGTCTCTTGGCTAATTCTTGGTGAGTGGGCATAATTGAAATGCGTTTAAGTTAATTGAACCGAGTGGCAATGAATTGCTGTGAGGACCAGGATTGGAGGCGTTTATGATTGACCCGGTATTTCTGAAGCGGGTGGTTCTTAATAATTACAAGAGCATCAAGGAATGTTCGGTAACACTCGGCCCGTTGACCTTCCTTCTCGGGCAGAACGGGGCCGGAAAAAGCAACTTCCTTGATGCCCTTCGCTTAGTGGCGGAATCTCTCAACACTTCCCTGGAGCACGCGCTCAGAGAGAGGGGAGGAATCAACGAGGTGAGGCGGCGTTCGGCTGGGCATCCGACTCATTTCGGAATTCGCCTGGAATGGCAGCTTCCGGATGGAACTCAGGGAGTTTACGCTTTTCGTGTCGGTGCGCTGAAAAAGGGAGCCTTCGAAATTCAACAAGAAAAATGCCGGGTTTTCCAACCAGGGCTTGTGCCAGAGAATTTTTATAAAGTGGTAGACGGCCAGCTTCGCGAATCCAGTTTTGATGTTGGACCTCCCGCCGCAAGCGACAGGCTTTATCTCGTAGCCGCATCGGGGCTTGAACCTTTCAGGCCGTTGTACGATGCGCTCTCCCATATGGGATTTTACAACCTGAATCCTGATGAAATCAGGGAACTCCAACCACCAGACGCCGGTGAGGTCTTGAAGCGCGATGGAAGTAATTTGGCAAGCGTCTTGAGTGCGATGGCTAAAGAAAACAGGGAAGCATATGATCGGATCGTTGCGTTTTTGTCAAAAGTTGTGCCGGGGATTCAGTATGTTGCCGTCAAGCATGTGGGTAAAAAAGAAACGCTGGAGTTTCGCCAAGTTGTGGGAACAACCCAAGCCCCTTGGCGCTTCATGGCCGAAAACATGTCCGATGGCACGCTGCGGGCGTTGGGTGTTTTGACCGCATTATTTCAATCATCGAACGGACAGAGAAAGAAAGTTCCGTTTGTCGGGATTGAGGAGCCGGAGGTTGCCGTACATCCTGGTGCTGCAGGCGTGCTCCGTGATGGCCTGCGAACTGCATCGAAGATCACCCAGATTGCGGTGACCAGTCACAGCCCCGACCTTCTGGACGACAAGGACATCCGGGATGATAGCATTCTTGCTGTAGTGAACAGGAACGGCGAGACGAAGATCGCCCCCCCTGACCAAGCCGGACGATCCGCAATAAAAGACCGCCTTTATACAGTGGGCGAGTTGCTGAGATTGAATCAATTAGAACCCGATGAAGAGGAGGCGGATAAGGTTCTACCCTCCCAACTGGAGCTTTTCGCGGATTATAAGCCATGGAGGAAGTGAGAATCGCCGCCATAGTTGAGGGTCACGGTGAATGCGAAGCCGTACCCATTCTCATACGGAGGATCGCCCGGGCGATTGCTCCGGGATTTGTTCCGAAGGTCCTCCCCCCGCTTCGGGTTCCAGCTTCTCGACTAATGAAGGAAGGCGAAATGGAGCGTTCCGTGGAGCTTGCCGCCCGAAAGCTGCAGGGGCAGGGCGGTATTCTTATTGTTCTCGATTGTGACTGGGATAATGGTTGTCCGGCATCGGATGGCCCAACGTTGCTAAAGCGAGCCATGGTTGTACGCAGGGACTTACCGATAGCTGTAATCCTTGCAAAAAGGGAATTTGAGGCCTGGTTTTTGGCAGCAACGGAATCTCTCAGGGGTAAGCATGGCCTTCCGAACGATCTTGAACCCCCTGCGGAGCCGGAGGATATTCGTGGTGCAAAGGAATGGCTAAGCGATAAGATGTCACATGGCCGAAGTTATGCAGAAACAACAGATCAGCCGGCGTTTACTGCTATGTTTGATATGAGCACGGCGCGGCGTGCTGATTCATTTGATAAATGCTATCGCGCGATTGAAAGTATGCTGAAGCAATTACATGTTGGCTCGCAAGAATAGCGGTTGGCGGGATAAACATATTGACACCCATTCTCGTTAATAAGAGCGATGACAGGAACCCTCGCGACTTCAAACAATTCCTTGGCGACAAGGGCATTGTGGTTTTCAGCGGTTTTCATTCTCCTATGGAATCGGTCTCTGTATTTCTTATCTGCATACTCTAACGGGCCTATGTTTGTCCTCCGCAAAGGAGTTTTTCTTTTGACTTTGTTGGGTGTCATGCTCCCTGGCTGCAGCCAGCAACTGGATCTGCTTAAAATCGTGGGGAAGAATATCGCCTACGA
>JAOUFU010000646.1 GCA_029858035.1 Phycisphaerae bacterium | reverse complement strand
GTATTGTTCTGTGGCAGGTTATGGGATCGGATTCCGAGCACATGAGGGCAATTCTGCAATTTTCAACTCTCTGAAGGACTATCTCTAATCCACTCTGGAAAGCCGACAAATGAGCGATTCGACCGTACTTTGCCTGGCCGTCAATGTAGCAATCATCTTCAGATCGTTGTGCGCCTAATTCCTTACCCAGGAATATGTAGTCAATGTCGGCATTTCTCAAGGCACTATCGAGCACGTCCTTATTAAAATGAGGCGAGTATTTACTATAGGGACTGGATCGGATATCGGCTATGGTGGAAATCCGATGTTCCAAAAGTAACTCGATGAAATGGTCAAGAGAGTGATTTGAGTGCCCTATGGTGAATAGTTCTTTCATTCTAACAGGCCTTTTTTTCTATTCCTGTCGCTCCATTCACGGCTATTATAATAGTACACCACGCTTTTCGTCAAGCAATTTAGTCGCGGCTTCGGTTCAATTTTCTTGTCTCATGTTTTTTTCGATCTTCAAGATGTCCGCTTCACGCATTTATTCCCAAAAAATAACAAAAAGAACGGGAAAAGCAAGGAAAAAATTTATTGAGTAAATGCGTAAATGCGGGAAGGAACTTAGATTGGTGGTCTTGAGTCGGTGAGGCAAAGGTCGGTGAGGTCGTCGATAAGGGCTGTGCCGGCGCACATTACCTTGTCAGCACCGCCCCAGTAGAGTTTTAGCGTGCCATCATCTTCCGGAACCGCGCCGCAGGTAAAGACCACGTTGTGCACGTAGCCGACGACTTCCCACGGGTCTTCGGGCTGCAAAATCCAGCGGTTGCCGACGCCAAGAACAACGGAGGGGTCATCAAGTTTGTGCAAGGCGACGCCAAGGCGATAGACGTGGCCAGCCATTGTGGGGAAGACGCCGTGGTAGATATTCAGCCAGCCTTTATCGGTGCGAATGGGCGGTGCGCCCGGGCCGATTTTTGACTCGTCCCAGTGGTAGGTTACGGGTTTGATTAGAAGTTTCGAATCGCCCCAATACCGCAGGTCCTGCGAATAGCTAATCCAGATTGACCAGGGGCTGATATCGGAATGCGGGCGGTCCAGCCGGGCGTATCTGCCGTTGATTTTTTCGGGGAAAAGGACGGTATTACGATAGTCGGCCTGGGTGATAAAGGCGATTCTTTCGAGTGATTTGAAATCCGAAGTTTTTGCCAGTGCCGTGCGGACGCCGTGCCTTGAATAGGCGCTGTAAGTTATATAATAATCGCCTTCCAGAAGAGTGATGCGCGGGTCTTCTACGCCGTATTCCTCGTATTCAGAAAATGGCGGTTCTTTTGCGGGAACTATAAAAGGGGCGGGGCGGGCCTTGAAATTGAAACCATCGTCGCTCTCAGCGATGCCGATGATGGACCGGCCTGTATCGAGGTGCGAGCGGAATAGCATTATGTATCGGCCGTCGAATTTCGTGACGCCGGCATTGTGGACCGTCTCGACCTTATAGGGGACATCATCCTTTGTGAGGATGGGATTGCCTTCGTAGCGTTTGACAAATTCCTTTTTCATTTCTCGCGTCCCCGCAATTTTCATTTCTTTTGAGCCTGGCGTCGGAAGATTTCCTCATATACCTTTTCGTAGCCGGAGACCATTTTGTCGATTGTAAAGTTATCCTCCACACGCCGGCGGCATTTTTTACGGTCGATACTATCGATTTTGCCAATAGCGGCTACTGCTTCATCCACACTGTTGACCAGGAAACCCGTTACTTTATCTTCGATAACCTCCCGACACGAACCCAAATCCATCGCAATTAACGGCACGCCGGCTGCCATGGACTCGGCCATTACCAGGCCGAAGCGCTCGGGTATGGTATTAAGATGGATAACGGCGTAAGCGTCTTTAAGGAGGGCATCTCGCTGAACGGGATTAACGGGCCCGATGAACTTAATCGAAGTATCGTTGATGTGCGGCTTGATAAGGTCATCGAAGTACTGCTGGTCCTGAATTATGCCGGCTATTATCAGATCCATACCGGCCTTTTTCGCCACTTCAATCGCCAGATGTGTACCCTTGTCCATGTGTATTCGGCCGTAATGGACGAGCTTGTCGCCGGGGGTTTGCCTGAAGGTGAGGTTGGAAAGGTCGATGCCGTTATAGACGGTTGCAAGATAAGGCAGGCCGGGGTCCCTGTCGGAATCGCTTATGGAGACATAGTACGAGTCCTTGTGGTCGTGGTATACCCGCAGAATATCGGGGTCGGAAAAGCCGTGGATGGTGGTAAGCATCGGTGTTTTTATAAACGGCAGATAGGTCAGGGGCAGGTAATCAAAATTGTTGTGAATCAGGTCAAATTCACCGGCCCGCTGCATCACCTTTGAAATATGCAGGCAGGTGGAGACCAGCGGGATTTGCGTTTTATCTTCCTCGTAACCCGTTTCAACAAAACCTACAAGCTTTGCTTTTGTTATGGATTCTTTTGTGGCGAAA
>JAOUFU010000123.1 GCA_029858035.1 Phycisphaerae bacterium | reverse complement strand
CTTTCCTATCCTGCGCAGTTTAACATAATGTTAAAATACAAAAATGTCAAATTTCTGCAACATTTTGCACAAAAAGTGCGCGCTTTTGCTTACTTTTGTCAACTTTCCGATACATTTCTGCACGTTTTTGCACCATTTTTTTCTTGCCCCTTTTACCCAAACTACCCATGCTGCCAATCAACCCCTGTTTTTAGACTAAAACCGAATACCCTCACGAGAAGAACCCAAAAAAATCTGAATTTCCCCCCAATTTTTAAAATTTAAAAAATTTCATTTCTCACTCATGTTAATCTGCGCAATCCTCAGAACCGCCATTTCCGCCGGAACAAAAAACCGCGATTTCGAGTTCCAAAAAAAACCAACTTGTCGCAGCGTAGCCTCTGGTGAAGCCGGATTCAAACTCGCAGACGCGCCCGTGGCGGGACAGAGGAAAAAATGCTGCGTTTGAAGATTGACAATTGGCTTGCTGAATGGTTATGTTTGTGTGTAGATGGACTGGCTGTGCTGTTTGTCGAGGGCCTTTTGCAAACTGACCAGAAGATAGTTTCTCACGGCCGCTTCCCAGCTCATGTTCTTTGCAAGTTCAAAGCCGGTTTCAATCAATCTCTCAATTTCGGACTCATTTTGCGGCATGCGTGCGATAATTTCTTTCGCGACCTTTTCACTCACACTTGCCTCTATCCGATTGCGCACCGACCGGTCAATCTGCAGCAGGTCTTCGATATCGAGATTGTCTTGGGTTTGAAGGTTGGTATAGTCGGCGATAATAACATTCTGTATACTTTCCACATCAGCTATGTCTTTCAGGAAGCCCGTGCATCCGCAAACATTGCCTGCCACACATATCCCCCCGAAAGTCAGCGGTTCGAACTGGGAAATGCCGAACGGCTCATAAATACTTTGGCCGAATTCCACGTCGCTTCCTTTGCGGATGTCCATAAATTCCATATCTTCCGGCATCCTCCTGCCGCAGCGTCTTGGCTCAAAGCCGAACTGGTTGATAAAAATGACTTTTATATTACGGCTTTGAGCGTTGAATTCCTGAATCCCCGTATAGGAACCCGCCTCCCCGCCGGAAAGATCAGGCCAGCCCTCGCGGTGGGCCACAGGCCAGTTATACGTCGATTCCATATCGAGGATATCACAGCTTCGCCGCTGGCTTACTTCTGTGGACAACAAAAACAGCACTGCGGTTTTGCCCCGGTTCCTGAACTCGTTTTCTATGTGTTTAAGCACACGCAGATCACGCCACAATCCTTTGCTTCTGACCAGCCTTGTAACGTGTGTGAAGACGAAATCCGGCTTATAACCCAACAGGTTGTCGCAATATTGCTGCAGCTTTGCTTTAGATGCGAGTTTCTCAGCAGTGCTGATTTGATATGCCGGTATGCCGTTATAGACTATGTCGATGCCCGCATTCTCAAATTCCGGCGCCAGGAACTGCAGTTCGCCGAGAACATTATCACCTACTGCACATATGCGATCGCAGTATTTCGATGCTTCTATGAGAGGGTGTTTGAAGTAGGAATCCTGGTTGCCAAACACCTCATTGACGTAGACTTTATCATCATGGGCCTGCTTCATAACGTTATAGAACATCGTATCGTGTCCGGGATGTTCTTCCACGATGCGCCGCATCGTGGCCACTTCGTGGGCATAAAAAACTGTTTTATAATCACACGACGGCTCGAGAATGGCCGCCAGTGCCGTGGGCATCCCCATGAACTCGTGGGCAATAATCGTCGTAGAATCCTTGGCCGCCCCGATCACTTTCAGGACCGCAATTGCTACAGGGGCCAATCTGATGTATTGCTCGTACTCCCACAAGTGTTCGTATAGATGGCTGCGGACACCAAATTCCTCGAACAGGCGTTTTTTGAATTCGTTAACCACCCCCTTATGCAGGTATTTTACATCGATGAGCAGTATCTCGGGTGAGCTTTTTATGCCTGTCTGTTCGTCAACAAACGTTCGCCTGCCGTAGACTATACCTGTATTGAAGAAGTTCTCAATCTTACAGAAAGCCTGAGCATATCCTGTGTTTACAAATCCGTCGATAGATGAATACAGTACTTCACCATCCTCGCCAAGACGTTCCGATACAGAACCTTCGATGGTAAATAACGGGCCGATGATGATAGAGCGGTCAATTGTGTCAAGATAGGAATTGCACGTGAATAGACCCTGCAGGACAGCGCCTATACCGCCAATTTTCCCCACGGCCTCATGGGTAACATGCACTACAGTTGTATCGCTGGCCATATATAAGTTTCTCCAAGTTGTACGCGAAGTTCAATCACGTTGTTACTGCATCTCTACATAAAATATAGGAAATATCTTTATTACAGCCAAATTAGAGGGGTTTGTTCGGACTATTAAATCTTGTGGACCGAAAAAATCGTGTTGGAGCTGCCGATTGAGGGTGTTTATTGAGACGTTTAAGCCGGCATTAGAAAGTTTTTTCCGGCTTAGCTTATTCGAGTGCGGAGATTTCTTATCAGACCCGAAAGCACCTGTGGAGGTAAATCAGCCAATTCCGGCTCAGGCATTTCACTGACTGCTATTTTGTCGAGAATCTTAACCGCCTGGCGGCCGTGAGGAGCAATCGAATCGACGGTTCTCGTAGCATCGTCCAAATCTCCGTTAGCCATTTGTCGCAGGTACAGAATTATGTTTTTCGTTAGCTCCTTTTCGCTTATCTCTAATGCCGGCCTGCCGGTCCCGGGCGTACCTTCCGGAACTTCACGCTCAAGCAATATCTCTTGTGTGAGATAGTGTGTTTCGATCATCAGCTCCTTTTGCTTTTCTTCGGCCTCTCCATCAATTGGGGCAAGTTTAAGCTCTTCACCAGACTCAAGGTCGGGGACATACACTTTATTATGGCATGCCGGGCATTGGGCCCTTTTGCCCCCGGAACCGTCTTTTGCTTCCACCTTTTTGCCACAATACTCACAATGAAATATTATAGACATTTTGTCACCCTTGACGAAACCTTCGGTTATTAATCCGGTTTATATTCTGCAACTACGTCGGCGGTAATTCCGCCGCGAGGTCTGAATCGAGAGGTAACCTTCATCCAGCGTGGATTACAGGCGCCGGATATATCATTCAGTATGTCATTTGTCAGGGCTTCGTAAAAAATGCCCTTATTGCGATAGCTTTGCATGTATAACTTCAGGCTCTTTAGCTCGATACATAGTTTGTCGGGGCGGTATTCGATGATAATCTCGCCGAAATCCGGCTGGCCTGTCCGAGGACAAACACTGGTAAACTCGGGACACTTGATTGTGATGACGTAATCCCGCTCAGGACTCGGATTATCGAACAGCTCCAGTTTTACTTGGTCGCCCATTTCCTGACCTTTCTTAAGTATCCTACGATACTATTATAATCCGGTTCCTAAGCCAAGACAAGCGATAATCAATAACAAAAAATTAGAAAAGCTGTTTTGCAAAAGACCAGTGGAAATTGTGTTCATCGTTTTTTGACAGAACCCGGCAAAGTCGGTAAAATGCGACTGTCGTAAATATTATTACAATAAGTCTATGTTGCGAAAGTACCCGTCAGTGAAAATTGGAGGACAGCAAATGAAATCTAACACCATATTTTTAAGCAGGCGTCGGTTCCTAAACGCTGTTGGTGCGGCAGTTGCAACATTGCCGTTCTATGCCTTTGCCGGGAAAAATACAACAAAAGGCAGGAAACCTAATTTTGTTTTTATTTTTGCCGATGACCTTGGCTGGGGTGACCTCGGCTGTTACGGCAATCGCCAGATTAAAACACCAAATCTGGATGAGCTGGCTAAAAAGGGAACACTGTTCACGCAGTTTTATGTCAACGGCTCAGTCTGTTCACCGTCACGAACGGCAATTATGACCAGCCACTTCCCCGCACGTCACAGTATCCACGGCCATTTCGCAACGCACAAGCAAAACGAGGCGCGGGCAATGCCCAACTGGCTCGACCCAAAAGTTCATACAGTAACAAAATTGCTCAAGGATGCCGGCTATACCACAGGGCATATCGGCAAATGGCACCTCGGCTCCGGCAAAGGTGCTCCGACGCCGGGTGACTACGGCATCGACGAGCACAGCACAATGAACTCTTCCGGCCCACAGCTTAAGGGAACAAGCGACCCATATTTCCGGGCCAGGTCCACAACCAAGATAGTTGATAAAACCATTCAGTTTATTGAAAACAATCGCGACAAACCGTTCTACGTAAACGTATGGACCCTCGTCCCGCACGCTACGCTCCATCCCACCGACGAACAGATGAAACCCTACCAGCGTTACGCTCCCCGAGGTGTGCCATATAAGGGAGCAAAACAAATCTACTACGCCTCGGTCACCGACCTTGACGAACAAATCGGCCGGCTGATTAAAAAGATTGACGAGCTTGGCCTGGCTGATAATACCGTTATTGCTTTTTCCAGTGACAATGGCCCTGAAGACTTTGATATTGGGAATGCGGTCCATAGCGGTATCGGCAGTACAGGCCCATTCCGCGGAAGAAAGCGAAGTATATACGAAGGCGGCATCCGTATGCCTTTTATCGTCCGCTGGCCCGGCCATGTTCCTGCCGGAATGGTGGATGATACAAGTATCGTAGCAGGTGTCGATTGGCTTCCCACTGTTTGTAGTTTAGCCGGTGTTAAACTCCCCATAGACCTAAAGCCTGACGGCGAAGATATGTCGGCTGCATTGCTCGGCAAATCCAAACAGCGAACCAGGCCTTTGATGTGGGAGTGGCGATTCCGAGTTTTTGGTGATATGGCCCATAAGTGCCCGATGTTGGCCATTCGCGAAGGAAAGTGGAAGCTGCTGATGAATCCTGATCGCAGTCGAATTGAGTTATATGATATTCCCAGGGACCCGACGGAGCTGGACAACGTCGCCGACCAGCATCCCGACATTGTGGTGAAACTTTCTGAAAGGCTGCTGAAATGGCAAAAGACGTTACCCGCCGGACCAGTAGATAAAGAAGCCGGCTCAAATGCCTATCCCTGGCCGAAGAAACAATAACGATGCAGCGTACAAGGTATATATTCGCAAAAACCGTTGTCTTCGCAGACCCTGCGAGATATACTGCTGATTCAAATGCCTGACGATTCATCCGGGCGGAATTATATAGTGCTAATGTTGTGTAAGCCGTGCATTTCTCAATTTAATTGGAAAGGAATGGATAAAATGGCAAAAGGATTGGTTATCATAAGTTGTATTGTTGTTGTGGTGGTTTTAGCATTTTCAGGCTGTGCGACGATGGGGGAGACTAAGGCCCCAAAATTTGTTCTGCGAGTCAACTGTGCAGCCACCGAGCCCTACACTGACAAAGCAGGCAACCTGTGGCTGCTCGACCAGGTTATGGAAGAAGGCAAAGAGTGGGGTTTTGTTGACGGGGAGACCATCGACCGCGGTGATCTGGGTATTACAGGTACCGACGCACCGAAGATTTATGAGACAGAACGCTACAGCATGTCGACGTACAAGTTCAAGGTGCCCAACGGAAAATATACGGTCCGACTACATTTCGCAGAGACATACGATGGAATAACAGGCGACGGCCAGAGAATTTTCTCAATCACAATCAATGAAAAGACGTTTCTTGAGGATTTCGATCCCTATAAAGAAGCCGGCGGATTTCAGAAGCCCGTGGTTAAAACAATCAAAAGTTTGGCCATTACCAATGGAGAGCTGGTTATCGGATTCACCGGCAACATACAGAATCCAGAGATCAACGGCATCGAAATACTGTCCGAGTAGTTGGTCTAAATAAGCATTGCTTTATTGCCGGCTGATACGACACATTTTTTGGATTCGTTCAAGAGAACATTTTACAGGGGCTGACTTGTGGCGGACAAAAATGCAGTAGTTTTATTGAGTGGAGGCCTCGATTCAGCTACAATCCTGGCGATTGCCCGAAGCGAGGGTTTTCAGTGCTATGCCCTGACCTTCAGGTATGGTCAACGTCATAAGCGGGAAACCGAGGCTGCAAAGAAAATAGCACATTCTTTGGCGGTGACCGAGCATCGCATAATCGATATTGATTTGGCCCGGTTTGGCGGTTCAGCACTTACAGACTTAACCATCGAAGTGCCAAAGGATGGAGCCGATTTAGGCGATTCGGCACAAATTCCACAGACTTATGTGCCTGCACGTAACACCATATTCTTGAGTTATGCACTTGCCTGGGCAGAAGTATTGGGTGCGTTTGATATCTTCATTGGCGTCAACACGACCGATTACAGTGGCTATCCCGACTGCCGAGCAGAATTTATTGCCGCCTTCGAGAAGACAGCCAACCTCGCCACCGCAGCAGCAGTCCGGGGCAGGGGCCATTATCATATTAATACTCCGATTATAGAAATGACAAAAGGTGAAATTATTCTTATAGGCACCAGGCTCGGTGTAGATTATTCTCTGACACACAGTTGCTACGACCCGGATGAGCAGGGCAGAAGCTGCGGCCGATGCGACTCCTGCAAATTCAGATTAAAGGGCTTTGCCGAAGCAGGCCTAAAAGACCCAATTGTATATGTAAAATGATAGTGAACGAAATTTTCTATTCTTTACAGGGCGAGGGCTTTCTGGCAGGGGCCCCCAGCGTGTTCATTCGTCTTGCCGGCTGTCCTTTGCGCTGCCGGTGGTGCGACACAAAATATGCCTGGGACCAAACGGCAGGGGTCCACTACAGCACTGAGAAAGTCGTGCAGACCATTCAGCAGTGGCCATCCAAATTAGTCGTAATAACCGGCGGCGAGCCGATGATAAATCCGGAACTGCCGCAATTAGTGCAGGAGCTAAAAGCAATCGGCAAACATATCACTATTGAAACCGCAGGTATCGCATTTATCCCGGACCTGCCCTGTGATTTAATGAGTATTAGCCCGAAGTTGAGTAACTCGGCACCGACCGACGCGGAACTTGCAGCGATTCACGAGGATTCGAGATTGGATATAGCCGTCCTTCGCGAGTTGATTGATAATTACGAATACCAGCTAAAATTCGTCGTGGAATCAGAAGCCGATATGCCGGAAATTCAGCAGACAATAGAGGAAATTGGAAATGTCGATATGGCAAAGGTAATGCTGATGCCGCAGGCGGCTACGAGGGATGAATTGTTAGCCAAATCCCCAACGGTCGCCGAGTTGTATAAGAAAACCGGCTTTGCCTTCTGCCAACGCCTCCAAGTACTGCTCTGGGATGGCAAAAGAGGAACATAAGAACACATATTTACTATTTAAGCGGCCCTTTCAGCAACCGAATATCGTCAATCCATACAGTGCCCTTACCATTAATAACCAGATTGAGTTTTACGTTGTCAGGATTCTGACCGGCTTTCAAGAAGAAAGGTGTTTCTTCCGTTAACCACTCTGTGTTGCCGGTCAAAGGTCTGTCAAGCCCCCTTGAGAAATAATCTCCCAGGCCGGCTATATGACACCACATTTCCAAATAGACCTGACCTTCTACATTTTCTGTTCGGACACGGGCCTGATAAATTAAACGGGCGTCCTCGATATCTATGTCACCGGTTTCAAATAAGCGTACTGTAGTGGGTTCAGGGGCTTGGATTTTCAAAGACCCGTTTCCATCGCTTGAGATTTGCCTGTCGATTGTGACACCCGATTGCGTTAATACACCTTCTGTACTGTCGAGAGAATACTGTTTCAACTCACTTGTGGCGATTTCTTTCCTTGCATGTTGTAACTCGGTCAGAGCACTCTCTCTCTGTGATTTAACCGACTCTGCTTTCATACCCCAAAGGAGAAAGAGCGGAGTAACCAGCACTATGGAAAGGCCCAGAACAGCATATCCGATTATCAATCCTGCCAGGGCCAATCCACGGCCTTGAACCTTGGCTTCCTTTCGAATTTTTCTTAGAGCTATATGCCCGCAAATTACAGCAGGGATAGATCCAATCGGACCAATGAGCGAAAAAACCAAAGATGCAATTGCCAAACTGGAGGTTTGACCCGGCTCAGGTTCACCTTTAATATCTTGCTCAACATCGGGCTTGGCGGTTTTACGCAGCGTCTCAAGAAGTTGGTCATATTCATCTTCACTTATCTTGCCCTCGTTGCGAAGCTGCAGCAGTTCCTTTTCTGACGTTATGTTTGATACTTTTTCCATTTCTTAGTCTCCTGAAAGTTTTTCCAATTTCTCTTTCGCTTCAGCTACACTGATTTTATCTTCGCGTAATTGTTCCAGAACGGCCTTTTTCTGAGCATCCATTTTCTTCAGTGCTTCGTAGTTTGCCATCAACCTGTCTAATCTGGAGCGGATGGCCGCATATCCGAGCGTGCTCCTCTGCTCCAGCGTTTTGATGCTGAAGCCCGCTAAAAGATATTGCTCGAGGAATTTTTGGTCTTCCGGAGACAGTCTGTTAAAGAAGGTCTGGCTGAAATTGCCCTCGATTTTAACTCCACAGGCCGTGCAGGACATCGCTATCGTCTGCATTGGCAGGCCGCAGGAAGGACAGGATGTAGAAAGTAGTTTCTTTGCCATATTTATAAATATTAGCACATATAATAGTATAGTCAAGTAAAATTTGGATAATATTAAATGAATCCTAATAATATTCGACTTTCCAAAACGTGCCATAAAGCCTGATTTGGGGGATTTGCAGCAAAATTGCCAAAAAATAGTCAGAAAATTTTAAATTTTTCACTGGAACACCAGATTTTTTGTACGGTTATTTCATTACTGGTCTTTGGCTTTATGCCTAATCTAAGTGGACCTTGCCGGCGGATAATCCATTTGATTATCGTTATGTCGGTTTCTGAATTGAAGATTGACAGCCGGCAAACAATAATTAATAATCGTAACTTTAACCTAAAGCCCGGGTGGCGGAATAGGCAGACGCGCTAGCTTGAGGGGCTAGTGAGCTTCGGCTCGTGCTGGTTCGACTCCAGTCCCGGGCATTTTGTCTTATGCAAGTTAGAAGAGAATCGCTGTTTACGCAGGGATATATATATGACGGATTTGCAAGAGACACAAATAACGGCCCAGGAACCCAAGGTTCCAATGGCAAGCCGTGTGGTGTCGATTGATGCACTGCGCGGTTTCGATATGTTCTGGATAATCGGCGGCTGGTATATCTTCGAGGGCCTGCACAAGGCACTAAATAATCCCACGACTGCCTTTCTAATGAACCAGCTCAAGCACGTTGAGTGGGAGGGTTTTGTATTTGAAGACCTGATTATGCCGCTGTTTTTGTTCATCGTCGGTGTCGTTATGCCGTTCTCGTTCAGCAAACGCCTCGAACGAGGCGACAGCAAGTGCAAACTCTACGTACACGTTTTACTGCGCAGTGTAATCCTTTTTGTCCTCGGCATGATAGCACAGGGCGACCTGCTTAAACTCGACCTGTCCAAGCTGAAGATTTACTGCAACACGCTGCAGGCCATCGCAGCCGGCTATCTTATTTCCTCAATCATCATTTTGAATATGCGTCTTCGTTGGCAGATAGTAACGACAGTGCTCCTGCTGCTCCTGTTCTGGGCGTTGATGATGCTCGTTCCATTCCCCGGCCGGGTCGCGGACCGCCTCGACCAGGATGCAAACCTCGCGGCTTTTATTGACCGGGTCATCCTCGACCCATTTGACGACGGTCTCAACTACACCTGGATACTAAGCAGCATGACCTTCGCCTGCACCGTTATGCTCGGCGTTATGGCGGGGCACCTGCTGCGAACCGAGATTTCCGGTCCTCGTAAGGTCCGTATCCTTGTTTTTCTGGGCATTGGCACTCTGGCGCTCGGTGCCCTGTGGGGCGGCTGGTTCTTCGGCATTGGTAAATTCTATGCCGGCTTGTTCCCAATCATAAAACGTCTCTGGACCAGTTCGTTCGTCCTTTTCTCTGCAGGTCTTAGCTACCTGCTACTGGCAGTATTCTATCTTGTGATAGACGTGTGGGGCTTTAAGAAGTGGGCCTATGGTTTCGTGGTCATCGGTACAAATCCCATCTTCGTATACATGTTGACCCACCTTATCAATTTTCGCTCAATCGCAAGCGTTTTCGTAGGTGGTCTGGACCAATTCGTCGGACCGTGGAAGGATTTCATACACGCAGTCGCCGGGTTCGCCATCGTTTGGCTAATCCTGTTCTGGATGTATCGCAAGAAAACATTCATTAAAGTGTGAATTTGAAAATAAAGGGATTTGTAGCGAGGAAAACACGGTTTTCGTTTGGCTAAATATAACAATATATTCTTGACGTCAGTTATAAAAT
>JAOUFU010000122.1 GCA_029858035.1 Phycisphaerae bacterium | reverse complement strand
GGTCGTTTTGAGTGTCCGATGCGTGGTCGATTCGAGTGAGTACACTCGAGTCTTCGCACAGCCTGGAAAAAGTCAAAATTGTAAGGCCTATCCCGTAATGCCTGAGTCAAAGAATAGGCCTGAGCCCGCGTCTCATCGTCCATCTCATAATCACTCCACGCTCAAGTGTTTTCACTACAGTCTCAGTAAAAGAATTAATCGAAACATATCTGGCGAAAAACTGCTCAAGGACCGCGCCGAGCAGAAACGCGCCACTCCCCTCGAACGCTACTTCCTTGAAAGTTACTATCACCTCCAATCCCCGTGCAAAAGCGATTGATCCTGATGTTGAGATCCGACGAGTGACCGGCTTGCAGCTCATGGATTCGATACCATCAATTTGTTTTCGAATTTGCAAATCACCGGTATCACTATACAGTCTCAAAATGTCACGAAGCGCCGACACACCTTCGCCATTATCGGTATCCGCGAGCGAAAGATAATTCAACGAAAGGTGATTAATGGCACGCCAAGCAATTTCACCTTCAGCATGAGACGGCCTTGGTGGAGTAGGAGCTCCCATGCATCGAATTGATGAGTAGGGGGCAGCCTTTTCCATAGTGAAGTCGGAACTTCCCAGTCCAATCGGCATATGCAGGGGTAAATCACGGTTTGTGCAGAAAACCTTGACACCGAGCTGTTTTAGGTCCGTACTATACGGCGCGGCGGTTGAATCCACAAGTGAAATGTAAACTTCGCTGCCAGCATAGCTTCTCGATCTTCGACCCTGCAACCTTTCTTTCTGGGACAGTGGTCTTGGAACTCGATTGGTAACATAATAGCCGCTCCTGCTGCTGTCCGCCAAATCTTTGGCCATATGTAAAGGAAGAAATTCCTGCAACTGGTCCGACCGGTCCCCATAACCAATTACTCCAGAAACCTTGTAAACTTCGAAGTCCTGCGCTCTGGTTCGGTCCGGAACAACATGAAACTCAAAGAATTTGTCTGATACGTGTATGCGGTCCGCTCGTTTTTCAAACAGGTTTATTGCAGGCGAACAGAATAACCTGAAATTGTCGGCATTAACAGTACCCTCAAGATTGTGATTTGCCTGCTTTAACAAGATGATGATATCCAACTGATTTTCCTCACAGTTTCGGACTGCGCCATTCAAATCTTCGATTTCAATGAACATAAAACGTTGAGGAAATGCAAAGTACTCATGCAAAAGTCGATAGCCCTGAAAAGAACGTGCATCATACGGTAATAGATTTTGCTTATTCTCAAAACCTACGCGTCGAATGCAAGAAGCATCAAGGACCTTTCGCCACTTTACGGGCTTATTTACCGGTTGGAGTACAACTGCCACGGCATCTGCAAAAAACTGTTCATACAGATGCATTGGGGTCTCGCCAACTCCCATGAGATGTAAAATCAAAGAATCCAGTTTCAACTCATTAAAATTAAGTCCTGCGGTTGACTGGATTCGGATTTGGATTCCGGCTTTGACATCAGGCATGTTAGGAACTTCAAGTGAAGCCAAGCCACGTATATGGTAATTGGCCTGCTGCACCTGAACAGGCCATAGATCTACATTATGTGCCGTGCGATATTCACATCGGGTTTGCTCTCCTTTGCCCAAAACACTGTAAAGCGAAGAACCACGCGGAATTGAAAAACCATCAGCTAATCCAGCTTCACCCAGGTCAGGCTGGAATTGGACAATACACATAGATGGGGTTGGTGCCAGATAGTGGGGATAGATAGTGTCAAGCAATGACTGAGTAAACCGAGGGAACTCAGCATTGAGTTTGAGCTGCACTCTCGCAGAAAGAAAAGCAAATCCCTCAATCAATCGTTCGACGAAAGGATCCTGACAAGCCTGAAACTCATCCAGTCCACCAAGGCGACCAGCTATTTTGGGGAACTCCTTTGCAAACTCCGCCCCCATTGCACGAAGATGTGCAATTTCACGATTGTACAAATCTAGCAGCTGCCTATCCACCAGGTTCATCCTTCAACTTGTGGTGGCCGGTCTCTACGTCGACCTCTGTTTTAACGAAAAGATGGTCCGGAAGCGGTTGCGCCCACAATTCACCCTCTATTTCGAATGTGAGGGTACGGATATTGTCGGAATCCAGTGGAGAGACGATGCGAACAGAGAGTAATTTATGCGAAATTCTCGGCTCAAAACTTATAATAGCCTGCTTTACTTGTGCTTCAAACTCACCCGGACTGATAGCTGATGGGTTTATACCGCATAAGTCAGGTATGCCATAGTTTAGGACAGATTGTGCCGCGTCACTAAATTCATATATTTCATCGTCCACCGGATGGCTCTTTGTGTTTAAGAGCATCTCCAAGTCACGAAGTACCGCGTTTTTGTATCTTCGTAGTGATACTACGCGTCGCTCACTGCTTTCCTTTCTCATCTCGGGTTCATCATCAGTGAGGCGGTCAAGCAGGCAGGGTTGCAGCCGGTCCATTGGAGTAAGCTCAGCCATTATTCGCCTCACCACCTTGTTCGTCTGTTTCCGAGTGATCCAATTCTATTTGTCGAATTTGCAGCAGGGAAAACTCATCTATATCAGTGGCAAACATGCGCTGTCCCAAACCAATGTACACATCTCCCGGTCGTTCGGTCCACTCGGTCTTTCGCGCAAGTCGAATGGCATTATCCTCACTGGCCTCCGAGTCCGGATACCGCGTCGGTATCAAACCGGTTGCTTCGCCACCGTTCACCCAAGTAAAGTGTGCAGGGATCCAGACCATGTCGCGCAGGTCAGCCGGCGGATCAATTTGGATTTGTTTTACAGCTGCGAACGGCACCCAATAATATTTTCCGTCAACAATAACCTCGAGCACCGGGCCAAGTCTGGAGTCGGCATCCGCAATCCATTGAAAGCGCTGACCATCGATAGAACCAGGAATTGCAGGAGCTGCTTCAAATGCGCGTTCTCGCAGTTCCTGCGAAGCCTGGTATTTTTGCGATGCGATCATATGGTTAGCCTGTATCAACCAACCAATCCAGTCGTCCGGCTCGCCGAAAACAAGTGGTGACCTCTTGCCGGCAAATATCTCGGCCCGCAACGCCTCACAATTGAGTGCCACCCGGCAAACCTGAGCCATGAGTAAATTCACAGCATCAAGTTCTGCCGCCACGTTTAGCTGGTTCAAGGCCCGTTTCCAATCTCCCATAACAGACAATAATTGGAAGAGGAAAACCCGCACTTTATCATTAGAGGGATCGGTACGAACCTTTGCCTCCAGAGCAGCCAATGCTTCGCTAAGCTGACCAGCTCGCAATAATTCTTCTGCTTGCATGGCAATTACCTCCGTCGCCAGACAGAATACGGTTCTTTCAGCAACACGCCCGTCATGAGTATGGGCGCAGGGCTAACATCAGGCTTCGCCCTCTTCCACCTTCCAAGTGTACTCGACGTTACCCTTCTTTTTGCCCTTGCTGTCGCACTCGGTGTACGTGACCTTGATCTCCTCAAAGTTCATGGAGATCTGTTCGGTCGGCACATCTTCCGATTGGCCGCTGCCGCCGATGCTGTAGCTGGTCACCAGCGCGTTCTTTAGCTCATATGCGTAGTAGGTCTGCCTGCCTGCGTCAGTGTACGAGGCGGTCAAATGGATCTCGACCTTGGGGTACACTTTTCCCTTACATACCGACTCAGCGATCTTGGGACTAGACTTGTCTAACTCCTTAGAGACCTGAACGTCTTCGAGAACGACGTCACCTCGCCGACGGGTCGGGCCGGTCGAGCCGCCGCCGGGCTGGCTCATCCCTTGACTAAAGGACAGAAGGTCGCTCCAGCCCTTGTGATCCTTGTCCTGCGCCTCACCGGTAACACCGTCGAATTTAATATAAGCTGCCATTTGTACTTCCTTTCCTAATTACACTCCATGGTCCGGCGCAACTCACTTGATGTCTATTCGAACGAACAGGATGATTCTCCACGACGGCGCCGCGCCGCGGCCAGAGCCCTGTCTCGCTCTCCTTCGAACATTTCCACTCTATCCGGTACTTACAGCCCTATTGGCCAAGGTAATCGTACCACGCAATTGACCCGGCATAGTGGCCGAGATTGATACGCTATCTTCGTTCACCTATCAACCGCCGCCTTTGGCCGACGGCAGCTTGGAGACCAACCGCAGCGAAACGGACAATCCCTCAAGCTGGTAGTGAGGCCTCAGGAAAAATTTCGCAGAGTAATAGCCGGGGTCTCCTTCCACGTCGTCGACCACAACTTCTGCCGCCGCCAGAGGATACCTTGCCTTAACATCTTCGGACGCATGCGGGTCGCTGGTGACATACTTCGTGATCCATCTGTTAAGCCAGGCCGCCATGTCCTCGCGTTCTTTGAAAGACCCGATTTTATCCCGCACGATGCACTTTAGGTAATGCGCGAACCGGCACGTTGCGAACAGATATGGTAATCTTGCAGCAAGCTTTGCATTCGCGGTAGCATCGGGGTCATCATACTCGGCCGGATTGTGCAGCGACTCGGCACCAATAAATGCCGCATAGTCTTCATTTTTCCAGTGTGATAACGGCATCATGCCATTCTTGGCTAATTCAGCTTCCCGTCTGTCTGTAATACCGATCTCCGTTGGGCACTTCATATCCACTCCCCCATCATCGGTGGGGAAAGTATGGCAGGGAAGTCCTTCGACTAATCCGCCACTCTCAACTCCACGGATACTAGCACACCAGCCAAACTGCTTAAAAGAACGGTTGATATTCACGCCCATTGCATAGGCTGAGTTTGTCCAAAGATATTTTGAGTGGTCACCAGAAGATGTATCTTCTTCAAAATCAAAGTCTTCGACCGGATTTGTCTTGGAACCGTAAGGTAACCTGCCGAGAAAGCGTGGCATAGTCAGGCCGATATACCTGGAATCTTCAGACTCACGCAGTGACCGCCATGGGGCATAGTCCGCTGTCTGGAAAATCTTCGTCAGATCACGGGGGTTGCTAAGCTCCTGCCATGAATCCATGTTCATCAACGTAGGTGCGGCCGCACTAATAAACGGGGCGTGGGCCGCGGCAGCAATCTGGGCCATGCCATTAAGTATTTCAACATCCGGAGGGCTGTGATCAAAATTGTAATCACCAATAAGACAACCATAGGGTTCACCGCCGGGAGAACCGAATTCCTCTTCGTAAAGCTTCTTGAAAAGCGAGCTTTGGTCCCATGCTGTTCCTTTGTACTTCTTGATGGTCTTTGCCAAATCTTTCTTGGGGAGGTTCAGTACCCGTATCTTCAGTGTTTCATCCGTTTCCGTGTTGTTTACAAGGTGATGCAAGCCTCGCCAGCTACCCTCAAGTGATTGAAAGCTCTCGTGATGCATGATCATATTGATCTGCTCGGATAATTTCCTGTCTATCTCAGCAATAATCCCTTCGATTGTTTGTACTGCATCATCGGAAATGACCGCCGTTTCCGCCATGGCCTGCTCCGCCAAGGTTCTCACTGCCGAACTGATGGCATCTTTAGCGCGGTCGGATTTCGGTTTAAACTCCTTCTTAAGGAGCGAGTCGAACTCACTTGGTTCAATTGCTACAGCTTCAGGCCTCTGCGCTTCTTCTTTGCTTTTAGCCATTGGATTATTCCTCCTTATTAGTATTATCAGGTGCACTTTCCGGTGCTTCGGGTTTTGGTGCAGAAGTCAGCGCGCTTAGCAAGGCCTTATCTTTAAGGGCCTTAGCCATCAGCTCTTCTGCGCCGGTTTTACCATCCATGTACGACAAGAGATTTGACAGTTCCGTTCGGGCCTGCAGCAATTTTCTTAGAGCTTCAACCTTACGGGCTACTGCCGCCGGGGAGAAATCTTCCATACTCTCAAAAGTAATGTCAACGCTTAGATTGCCTTCACCTGTAAGCGTGTTTGGAACCTGAAAGGCAACTCTGGGTTTCGCCGCCTTGAGTCGTTCGTCAAAATTATCGACATCAATCTCAAGGAACTTGCGGTCCGCAACCGGGGCCAAACCCTCAGACGGCTTGCCGGACAGATCAGCCATCACGCCCATGACGAAAGGCAAGTTAACTGTTTTCTCTGCGCCGTACAGCTCAACATCATACTCAATCTGCACACGCGGAGCTCGATTGCGAGCTATGAACTTTTGACTACTTTTCTTTTTTGCCATGCTCACTCCTTTCCCAATAAAAAAACTTTGGCACCGCAAACTGTCGGTGCTTACAAAACTAAATAAATTAGTTACTCATCCGACTCACTATTCTGACCGGTCTGACCCGTATCATAATCACTACTGCTAACTCCACCAATCATCTCAACCTGGTTGATGGCATCAGGGCAAACATCCTTAATGACTTCCAAGAAGTTTTTCGAGACTAATCTTTGTGCCCTGCGTAGAAGCAAAGGTACCGGACTGGAAGGTTCGTGGTGATCGAAATACCTACAGACTTTCTCAAGAGCCAAAAGTACTTCTTTGGTGGACCGGATCTCGCCGGAAAGTGATATTCCACCTTTCCCTGCTTCGGTACCGGTTGCGGCTGCACCCTCATCGACAGCAACACCGTGGCCTCGCTTTGCCAGATATTCCTGAACACACTTATGGATATTCCCAAGAACCGCCCGGAAACCACTAACGTCCGGAGTTTGCCCTTCGGAGGCCCGTTCAGAAAACACACTCATTATGGCAGCGATATGCTCAATAGCTTCCTGAGTGGCCTGGGATGTTGCCAGGAGCTCATCCGTAGTGGTGTCCTGAAACGCCGCATCAATTACCGACATCTCGGTGGCTTTTACTCCCTCATCACCTGAAACAGCAATCTCTCCTCTTGCAATCTGGATGTCTCTAAGACTAAACCTGCCCATCCGAGCTGAATTACACAGGGGCACTTCCGAGAGTCGCCGCTTGAACCTCATAGGGTCCTGTACATTAACGGAAGTTGGGGAAAAGGATTGCAGGATATTTATTCGCTCAAGCGGGTCGTTGTTGTCATCGGGGTCAAGTAGAGGGTATACATGGTCCCAAAAACGTTCCAGCAATCCCCGGAGCAAAAACAATCCATCACGCAGGCCGGGGACACCCTGCAGCTTTAGAACGGCAAGGGTAAGGTATATTGCGACCCTAAGATCCTTTGAGCGTTGTAAAAGCTCGAAACTTTTTTCAGCGACTTGACGCCAGTTCGGCTCCTCTATAGGCGCCTCTTCGCCCAGAACGCCCCCACCTGCCGGCCGGGTTCGAACCATATCTTCGAGAGCAAGGTAAGACTGGTCGTACGAGAGATCCTCCCCGCAAGGGGCTTCTGCGCTAACCTCAGAAAGTAAGCTTTGGATATCGAATTCTGTCATGGCACATCCAACCGATTGAGACAATCACAATACATTCGCCATATACCCTTGTCAATACTCTATTTGTGCCTCTTAGTCAATCCGTTTTGAAAAAAACAGCGTCAGCTCACCACACCCAGAATAATCTGGAAAGCTCCATTTTCACAAGGGCCCATTGTCTATTCCTGTGAAAGCCCCTTATAGTGCCAAACACCGGGCTATTTTTCAAACTCGGCCAACGTATTGAGTTTTCCACAGCAAGCTGCCTCATTGTGTCTTTTCGAAAAGCCCTTCTACAACGGAAAACTAATTCTACGATGGTTCCGATAGACTGTCAATCTTTTTCCTTTTTTTTTGAAAAATATGTAAACGCTTCTGAGACATTAGCTTACGCCGACACAAAGAGTGCAGGATTGTTCGTAAGGTCCATTGTGTAATTCGTTGCGGATTAAGCAGAGACTGCATAAAAGATATTGTGTCAAAAAAAATATAAGTTTTGCGAAATTCTGCTTGACAGTGCCTTGTGCACAGCGAAAATGGTTCCAATATTGGCGGTTTTAGAGAACCGCGTTGAGCCTACCGCCTTTCGTGACTTCTTCGTAGGCAACTCACTTTTTTTGGGAGGTATACACTAAGATGTCTGCTAAATTGCCGCTGAAAAACGACTTACAAAAGGAGTTCGCTGAACGTGCCCACAAAGAGTCCAATGGGTATATTTTGCCATGGACGCGGGGGCCTCTGAGGAAAGCATCTTCGCTTGACCCGATATATCAGGCCCTTGGCCAAGTCAATCTAAATTACCAGAGTGTCAGAACTCTGATAAATAACTTGAGGCGTGATAAATCTGAGAAGTACCGGAAGTACCGAAACACGTTGACTTGGCTCCAAAGCAAAGTCCTGGACGGAGACTATGTGCAGCAAGGGAACTCATGCGGAGCATGGAGCCTAACGCATTGGAAGATGAGAAAGGAACATCGTTACTATGGCGCCGGTGATTTCAGGACCAGCGCCAACTCAATATACGATAGCATTAAATTCAAGGCTTCAGACTGGCCAGGAGCAGCGCCGTGTCCGGCGGTATTTAACGACTGGGTGACTGAGGAGTACGCGAGCCCGTGGAAGATTATGCAAGCGCTCGGAATAACCAAACTCAAGATAGACCCGGCCGCTAGGGTATTTGCGGCCGGTGTCAGCCCACAGGCCCAGCTTTTGAAAGGGATGTTGGATCTGGTCAATGCTCTGCGCGGGGGAAAACCCGAGGTTGCAGACGGTAACCTCGGCGCTTTGCCAACTGGCAGTGGCGCAATCATCTTAGCAAAAAATCCGGGCGGCCTACATTACCTGCTGCTCGGACACGCCAAAGCAGGATGGGAGATATACAACTCTAATTCTCACAAGCTGAATCCCACGACCCTTCCCGCTTGCCCACAGTTCAATGATACCATTGATACTAAACTGAAGCCGATAAATGGGGTGGGGGAAACAATTGAGAAATGTACTTTTCTTGGTGTATTCATCGCGGCTTGAGGTGTTCGGCGCCTTGTCCGTAGCGACGTGACTTGTTGAACCGTGTGGCGGAATCGTGTGCGAGGTTGCGGAATTTGCTTGACTTTGCTATGCGCATGAGGAAAAAATAGAAAAATAGGTACAGTGGAGCTGTTGAAAAAGCTGATGTTTCCTTTTTGTCTTTCTTGTGGTCATCTGTCTTTTCTCCATCTTCACCCAAAGCAGCTATTGCCGCGTTTATAGCCCGATTGGGGCGGAATCCGCGCCTTCATCATAATTCAAACCCGTGAAAATCCACCAAACTATAGCGCCTTTTAGGCGATTCTATTATTCTCATACCACACGATTTCAGGCTCGCTGCACCGGCGCAGGCGAACAAATCTTATCTACACAGAGTTAGAGACGAGGGCGAAGAACAAGTATCGGAGAATGATGCATGGCGACCCTCCGCCGGCCCAAAAGCGGTTAAAGTGGTAAATTTTGAGGTGTTCCGTGATTTTGTTAAAAAACGACAAAACACCACGCGAGACAGTTGCATCTATCAGGCAGATATGATATTATCAAGAAGCGTAAACGCTCGGTGACAGAGGCGAACACGTACAGATAAACCTCGTTTCATACGAAGTATCTACAGCGACTTAAAACGCTGTATTTTTGTTGTATTTTCGTGTAGTAAGCTATTGGATGTTACTCAATGGCTGAGTACACACGATTTATAAATGATGAGAAATGGAAAAAGACAGAACCGTGACTATCTTTATCCCTTAATATCAAAGGAGTTATCGTAATGTCACCGCCACGAATCCCGGGTCCGAAAGGTATTCATGGATATGAAAAAGTCGACAGCGGCACATTAGCACGCAATTCCACAGCACCGCCAGGAATTATAACATCTGCCAAAGCCAAGGAAGGCGTGAGTTGGTCAGCAGCCATCAAAAGGGCACACGCCTACACAGATACCGACGGTTTGACTTTTGCAGAAATATACTTTGCAACAGATGATGACAAAGTACATTCAGATGACATCCTTGCAATGAATAATTTAATAAATAGTATTCCAAGGTTACTGAAAGACGGCTTCAAGCTGAGGTTGCTTTGTACTGGCGAAGCGGATTATCGTGCCCCTTTTAAATATAATATAGATCTTGGAATGCGACGGGCTAATTCAGTCAAGAGTCTGATTGACAGCAGGACATCCAATAAAGCACTCGAAGTACGCGCCAAATCTATCGGTGAGTCAAAAGCCCTGCAACCAAAGCACGGAAAACGTCCTTCACTAATGGAAATAATGAATGACCGAAAAGTTGTCATAACAATCGGAAATAAAGGGCTTACACCTCCAGTCACTTTGTCAGTAACGGGTAATTGGATTCATAACTCGAACATAGAAAAAACAGAGATAAATAATGGGGGAAGGATTGTTGCACCATCTTCTTCGGAAG
>JAOUFU010000121.1 GCA_029858035.1 Phycisphaerae bacterium | reverse complement strand
CAACGGGATAGTCGGTGATATGTGCGTGCACATGCTCGACATGGTCCGCTGGATGCTCGATTTGGGCTGGCCGAAGCATATAAGCTCATCCGGCGGCATCCTGGTAGACAAAGACAGCATAGCCAATATTTCGGACACCCAAACGGCCACGTTCGACTTCGGCGAGCTGCCCGTGGTGTGGACGCATCGCACGTGGGGCCATGCACCGGACCCCGAATATCCCTGGGCGGCTTTTATCTACGGCGACAAGGGAACGCTCAAGGCCGATGTCCATAAGTACGATTTTATTCCCCAAGACCAGGGCAAACCGGCCCAGGGCAAGGCCCTCTACGAGTATGATAAGTACCCGGAAGACGAGACCGAAAAAGACCTGGAACGTCACGTGGCGTCCGCCATGCGGGTACACTGGAAGAACTTCCTGAAGATGGTGGAAACGCGGGGACGCCCCGTCTCCGACATCGAGGAAGGCTACATCACAGCCACCGCGTGCATCCTGGCCAACATCGCCATGAAGCTCGGCCGAACGCTTACCTGGGACGCGGACAAGGGACAGGTTGTAGATGATAAGGAGGCGAACGCCCTGCTGCGTAGGCCATACCGCCGGCCCTGGGTCCATCCGGATCCTGAACGCGTTTAGCCTACAGATACTTTTTCTTTTTACTGCCGTTTGGGCTGCCGTTCATCCCAAGCGACAATTCGTATAGACCTGGCCTCTACAAGACCGGCAGTCACCAAGGCAACTACTGATAGCGCCAAGGCTTGGCCCCAAGGGGCAACTTTTGAAGTCAACCTCATAAGTCTACTCCTTCCACGACATACCCAACATAAAGATGACTTTCAGTGATCAATGTCAGGTGTATAAGCACCAATAATGCCGCCCGGCCAGCGTTCGAGTGTTAACGGGTCGTGAGCCGGCAGCACAATATCCGCCAGCGAGCGGATACGGGCCATTGCCTTACGACAGGCACGTTCGTCCGGACTGCGGCCTGGCCGGTCTTTCTCGATATTCTCATACTTGTACACAACATCGCCGGCGATGACAACCGGTCCCATTTGAGTGCGAACAAGTATTCCCTGGCTGCCCGGCGTGTGGCAACCAAGCGGGAAAACACGCACACCAGGCACTATCTCATTATCATCCACTAATTTCAGAGCATCAGGTCTGTTGTCCAGCGCCTTTCGCACATCGGCAGCTAAGCGGTTCCTTCCACCGCCAGGCTGCCCTGTAGTCTCTTGGTACTCAAGCCGATTGACGACAAAGCGAGCATTGGGGAAGGCATCGAAATAATCGTAATGGTCCGGGTGGAGATGTGTTACTATCACATGGCTTACATCAGCGGGATCAATGCCATGCCGCTTCAACGCCTCGATCGTACGTTCCTCGGGCAATTGCACAACACCGCCGGGGATATACTTTGCGGTTGACTTGCTGAACTCCTCCGGGTACTTGGGACCGGTGTCGACTATTATGGGCTTAGGCCCGCCCTCGATGAGCCAGACATACAGAAAATACGTGCTGGTCTGCTCACTGTCGGTATCCTGGAAAGTTATGTAGTCGCGGACTTCGCATTGACCGACTTTGATTGCCCGGATCGTGTATTTGATAGCGTTCTTCGGAGCGGGAGGCCAGCGATCCAGTGTGCCGGGATCGTGGCTAGGCAGCACAATATCTGCTTTCTCACGAATCTTTTTTATCGCCGCTATACATTCTTGACGGTTGCTGAATATACCTAACGGGATATTTCGCTCGAAGTTGCCCAACAGAGATATTGTGTCACCTGTCAGGACAGCTTTGCCATACGCCGTATTGACCCGATAGGCCATCGATCCCGGCGTGTGACCGCCTACCCAGAACGATTCAATGCCCGGCAGGACTTCCTGGTCCTCGACTAATACAAGACGCTTTCGGCAGGCAGGGTTATTACTGAACTCGTGCATTATCTTTCCATGACCCCACGTAGGCGCAGATGTCGTTGCCATCTCCCACTCCTTTTTGCCGATGTAAACCCTGGCGTTTTTATAGTTGAGCAGGTCATCCACGTGGTCGAAGTGCAGGTGCGTGATAAACACATGGCCGATGTCATCCGGCGTCAGGCCGAATTTGCGGAGTTGCGCTGTGCCGCTCTCATTTTTATTCTGGGTGATTGGCTCGCGCAGCACGTGGGCCGCACCGCGATTCATCTCCTCGACGTCACTGAGCCCGGCATCAATCAGGATAGGTTTATCGCCACCTAAAACGAGCCAGATGTAAAGAGCAAAATCGTATGTTTCAGCGTTGTCGCCTTCATAGTAAGCGTGATTGCCGGCAATCTTGCATATTCCATTTCGCAACGGATATATGCGGTATATAGGCTGCTGATGTTGCTTGGCGACTTGACTGGCTGGCTGGATTGTCGTCTTAGCTGCAGCCGCCAGACTAATCATCAAGCAAACTACGACGCCTGCTAAACCTAATCGTGATATTGACGGATATGGTTTGGGTATAATTGTGTTAAAAACATGTGTTTCTTTTCTAATTGTCATCTTTCATACCTCCCGTGGTGTTCATAGAATCTATCTCAAATCCTAAACATTCGATTATCCGAAAAATGTCCGTCTGAGATATTCGCAATTATAACGGCGTGAAAGCCGAATTGCTATAGAAAAAGGCCTGTGAATATTGAACTGACAGCCGCACTATGGCTAAAATTGGGGAAAGACAGAGGCAGCTATTTAGCGTAACTACCTAACAGTAATTCCTTTAGCAACTTTCAAGGCACGGCTTTGTAATTGGTTTTTGCCAAAAAACAGCATTTTGCATTGATAGACTGCCCGCTTCTTACTACAATTTAGATTAATTATCTTTACTTGAGGCGTTCCCCAAATATTATTTTAGACAGGAGTCTGCAATGAGCACATCAAATCCAAACGCATCCACCGGCTCTAAATCACGCCGGGATTTCTTAAAATTCTCAGGACGTCTGGCTGCTGCTTCAGCTTTGGCAGGTGTGGCTGTAAACCGTTGTCACGCCGCGGGAAACTCGACAATAAAGCTGGCCCTCGTGGGTTGCGGAGGCCGCGGCACCGGAGCGGTCGCCGATGCCTTTTCGACCAAAGGCGGTCCGGTGAAACTCTACGCTATGGCCGACTTATTCGAGAATCGTCTTAAAAGCAGCCTGAGTAACCTGACAAATAGTTACAAGGACAAGGTTGATGTCCCTCAGGAACGCCAGTTCATTGGATTCGATGGCTACAAGAAGGCGATTGATTGTTTGGGGCCGGGTGACGTTGTGCTGTTGACCACACACGCGGCATTTCGTCCCCTACAATTCGAGTACGCCGTCAAGAAAGGCGTGAACATCTTTGCTGAGAAGTCATTCGCGACGGATGCGCCGGCCGTGCGACGCTGGTTGAAAGCCGCGGAGCTTTCCGAGAAAAAGAACCTGAAAGTCGGGGTCGGCTTTATGTGGCGGCACTCGAAAGCACGGCAGGACGTGATTCGCCGGATTCACGATGGTGTTATCGGGGATGTGCACACCCTGCGAATCTACCGCGTGCATGAGCCGGTCCACTGCCCTCCCCTGCCGAAGAACACCAACGAGCTGGTATTCCAGCTCCAGCATCCAAACAGCTTCACCTGGGTATCGTCGGGATTCTTTATCGACTGGCACTGCCATAACATCGATGTGGCCTGCTGGGTAAAGGGTGCCTGGCCTGTCTCAGCCCAGGGGATGGGCGGCCGCTGTTACGAGCAGGCGGGCAGCCAGTTCGACCACTATACGGTGGAATATACCTTTGCGGATGGCACAAAGCTGTTGGCCTTCTCGCGGCACATGAACAACTGCTGGAGTACGTACTCCGACTACGCTCACGGGTCAAAAGGCTCGGCCGTAATTATGGCCACCCTTGGAGATCCAAAACCAAAAATATACAAGAGTCATAATATGGTTAAGGAAGAGCTGATTTGGGAGTTTGGCCAGCCCGATCCCAATCCCTATCACGCCGAATGGCAGGTGCTTGTGGACGCTATCCGGCAGAACAAGCCACATAACGAGGCCCGGCGGGCAGGCGAGGCGGAAGTAGTTGCGTTGATGGGGCGCATTGCGACACACACAGGCCAGTACATCACATGGGACCAGGTGTTGAACTCCAACTTCCAATTCGTCAAGGACATTGACAACATGACCTTTGATACGCCCGCTCCAATAAAAGCCGGTCCGGACGGCATCTATGCAGCCCCACAGCCGGGAATCACAAAGGAAGTCTAATAAGGATAGTGACTACTTTGCGGATCAGTTACTACGACGCTATGTGATGACAGTTATTTGAATCGGAGTGAATAAAGGTCGGCATCCCGCAGTACAAAACGAAGACGGACCGTTTTGCCGGCCAGCTTGTTCAGGTCACTGCTATCTTTCCATGTGACTGGAAGTTCGATTTCGTCACCGTAAATCTCAGCAGATTCGTTTATACCAAAGCCTTCGAGCAGATTTCCTTGCGCATCCTGAATTTCAACGCGAATACTTCCAGCAGCCGAGGTCGAGAAATTGATCACCAGTTCACTGCCTGCAAAGATGATTGGCTTAGTAACAAACTCGCCGCCGCTTAGTGGGGCGCAAACCGATACAAATCCATCGATCCGATATGTGTAGCGTCGCGTCTTAACGCCGGGGCCATCGTAGTAACGTTCGTTGCTGTAGATTGACAGCTCCCTGCCGGCACCGGGCAGGCTGGATTCTGTCTCTACCATCCCCAGCCATATATAATTGCTTCGATTGTGCCACTTATCCCTGTTTCGGCCTGGCCGGACAATAGCTTCCGGCCAGCGATGAAATGTCTTGCCGTCCCGGCTGGTCATCAGAAGGCCTTCCGTTAGTGACCCCCGTTCCGGAATATAGCGGGTAGGCATGCCGATGAAAATGTGTGGCGCCCGGTAGTAAGGCTGTACCTGGTTTGTGTAAAGATGTTCCCTGGGAGCACCGGGATATTCAAGCCAGACAGGTTTTGTCCAATGTATAAAATCCTTTGAAGTCGCTGTTTTTATGTCTCGTACACCGTCGTGGAAGTCGCGAAAATAGCAGCGATATTCCTTTCGGACCGAATCCCAGAACGTTAGGTTCTGCGAATCAAAAGCTCCTTCTGTTATAACAGGCTCGTTCTGCATTAACTGCCAGTGAATCCCATCCGCGCTTTGGAAAGCAAACAACTGTTTATGCCCTTCATCTTCGCCTCTCGCCACGGCCTTGTATCTTTTGTCTGCGGCGCAGTTGGGATTAGTATCCTTGAAAGGCGTAAAGTTATGCGAGCCGGGGCCTTTTAAAATGATGTTGTTCTCTTTTGAGCCGTCGAACTCCACAAGGCCCAAGCTGGGCCTGTTCCAGTCTATACCATCACTGCTTTCAGCATAACAAACCATCGCCTTGTGCAGTTGTTTTTGTGTTTTATTATCGTGGTTCCAGCCCCGATAGTACATTCGATAGATGTCCCCATCTTTGAATATCGTGTGGTAGCCGCAGGAATTTCCCTCCCATGGCTTATCGTGGATAATGACAACCTCACAACAGGTCGGCCTTTGCAAAGTCAGATTGACTCCGTTCATCCGCTCAATAAGGAAATCATCTACGAACAATTCCAACCGGCTGCCGATATCCAATGCTTTCGGGCTATCAACATCTGCCGCCGATGAAGAAATATACTCTGCAAGAATATGTCCGAGTATTTGTTCGCCCCGCTCATTGGCGTGGATAGGGTCACGCTTAAACCACTCGAGGTCCCTGCCGCACCGGCGGATATATTGTGCCCACGCCGCCTCCATATCGAGAAAGGCTGCCCCGACCTCACGGGCAAGTTTCTCCAATCCTTTGCGGTAATCACTGAAATGATTGGGATCGCTTATCTTTTTCCATTGGCCCTCGTCGGAAGGGTTCACTTGTCCGAAAGCTCCCGTCATCAGGAGAATATCCGCCTGGCAATTACTTCGAATCTGATGAATTACCTCACGAATGGAGTCGATATCTCCACGCTGGCTAATGCCCCCGATAATCACCAGGTCTGGCTTATAGTCGAGCACATATTTCTTAACACGGTCGGCCTCCTTATACCACCAGCAGCCTGTCGAGCCGCGTACAGAAGCAATCTTTTCTATTTTGCACTTCGGATAGTCTCTCTGAAGTAAAAGATTCCAACAGGAACGACTTGTGTCGTTTATTATACTGTCACCGAGCATGACGACCCGCAGCGTGCCGCCCTCGGTCAAACGCTGTCTTGTTTGTGGCAGACGTTCCAAATGGTCGGAAGGAGGCCTGTACTCCACAGGCGGAATTTCTGAGTAGATTTTTTCAATCTGCTCCAGTGTCCGCTCGTTCTCGCGAATAATGATACCGTCGTCGGCGATTACTTGTGCTGCTATACAAAGAATGGCAAGAAACATTAATCTCGTTTTAAGGATCATGCTTATACCTCCTCATAATCCATAATATGACGCCCAGTAAAAGCTATCACAAAAAACAACTAAAACATACCCACAATCATAAACGTTCAAGACATAATCGGCAAGACGTATTCACCCAAAACAAGAAGCCGCTTCCCGGCGTATACGTTTCCACACTCCACCTGCTATGAAATCCGGCCCAGGATGCGATCCAGAGAGTCCGACGTCTGGTAGACCAGGGCCTCGGGATAGTATAGGTATGGATGAAAATACTCAAAGGTGACATATCCGCGATACCCCACCTTATCCAATTCCTCCATTACGGCGGGCCAATTAGTCGTCCCGTCCAGCAGCGGCCGAAATGTTTCCAGAGAATAATCTTTGATTTTCTTAGAGAATTCCTTGAAGTGGATGTTTTTGATGCGTTTACCCATCAAAGGAACCCAGTGCTCAGGATGCTGAAACATCGAAATATTTCCGGTGTCGAAATGAATCTTCACATATTCGCTCCGGAAAGAGTCAACAAAATCGTTCATCTCCATAGGAGTCATGAGATAGCCGTTGAAGAAAATGTTTTCGACGTTCAGGCAGACCTTCAGTTTTTCGGCCTGGCGGGCCAACTTTCTCACGGCCTCTCTGGCGCGGCGATCGCAGACGTCGTTGGGGACCGGCTCGTAATCGTCTCGCCAGGGGACATGAACCGCACCGGGCACTACTAACACGTTTTCCACTCCGAGGTCGTGAGCAGCCTGCGCGATTTTTCCGGCCAACTCCATGCCCTTTGTGCGATTGTCGGCATCGTTGCTGGTCAAAGGGTAAGGCCAGAAAAGAAAGGAGCAAAGCCCGCTAATTCGGATACCAATCTTGTCGGCCAATCGGCGAATTTCGTGGTAGTCTTTCGTTCCCGACCTGGGTGAAAGGTCGTTCTCCAGGTCGTAGTTCAATTCGATACCCTCAAATCCGGCGTCCCTGGCCAGCTTAAGGCACTCCTTCAAATTCATTTTCCGGGGGTAAGGAAAAGCCCACTGGTTGATGGATTTCTTCATGTCATAGCGTTTGGGTGATCCTTTTCGCGGGTCCGGCTTAGGTTTCGTCGTCCCCCCTTCTGCCGGGCTCCAAAACGCCGCCGCGCCGGCAGAAGCCAGTACCGCTTTGATCGCGCTGCGGCGCGTCAGACAATTGTGGCCCGGCGGCAAGATGCTCGCCCGCGAATTTATTGTGTGGTCACCTTTTGGCCCACGTTCCGAAGATATAGAAACTTTCATGGCGCAAATTATTTCCTATTTAAAATATCTGAAATTTCCCGTCTGCAGCCGCTCAGTTACACCACTGAGCCTTATGTCCAGTAAAATATCAAGCCTTCAATAAATATACACGCATCAGAGTCGCCACGGCGAGCGCATGGCGCGGAAGAGTAATCTGTTCGCTGCCTCATCGCCGAGGAACTGCTCTTTGGCCGGGTCCCACTTCAAAGACCGCCGTAGCTTATGCGCGATGATGGTCAGATGTCCCAGCGATGCCGACCGATGGCCGATTTCTTCATTGGAGCTGGGCTGCTTGCGTGTACGAATGCACTCTACCCAATTGGCGTGATGGTTGTTCTCGCCGATGTTCACCTGGCGAGTTTTTAGCTTCATTTCCTCGAAGAGTGTCTCAGGGCCGCCCTCGATGGGCCCGCCGGTTGACATCGATGTGACCCAGCCCCGTTCACCGACGAATATACCTCCGAAGTTGCCTGCTAATCGGGCCGTTGCAGGAACCGCCTTGTAGACATCTTTTACCATCCCCCAGTGGTCGACCAGATGAAGCAGTGTCCCATTGGCGTATTTGCAGGTAAGAGTCGGGTACGCCCCGCTGCCGGGATGGATGAGCTCCACGGGGCCGCTATTTTCGGCGCCCAGCGCATACTGAATTACGTCCGCACTGTGAGAGTGATGCCAGGTCACCGAAGCCGCCCCGAAATCTTCACAGAAGGCCCAGGGTACTACGCCGGGCGAGGGATTTAGGTGGTATGCGGGGTTATACGGGTGCCAAATAGCCGGTCCGACCCAGAGGTCCCAGTCAAGTCCGTCGGGCACAGGTTCGGCCGGGAGGGTTATATCCATCGGTGCGTAGGACTTGCCGGAATTCTCCACGTCCATCAGATGTCGATAAGGCCCGAAGCGGGGTGCTCCGAAGAAGCCGCCCAAACTGGTCCACTGAGTGAAGACTTGTTTGACCTTACCAAGTCCACCCGCGCGGACAAACTTGCAGACCTGACGGATTGTCGGAATAGAACGGTACTGGGTTCCGGTCTGAAAAATCCTGCCATACCTCTGCACCGTCTCAACAAGCCGGCGTCCCTGGCGAACTGTTATCGAAATTGGCTTCTCGCAATAGACATCCTTACCCGCCTTGGCCGCGTCAATCGTCAGCAAGGTATGCCAGTGGTCCGGCGTAACGATTACCACCGCATCAATGTCGGGTCGGGCCAGCAGTTCTCGATAGTCATTATAGGCATCGCATCCTTTATAAGTATCGCTTGGTCGCTGCGAGGCGTAAGTTTCTTCTAAGCGACGTTTGCCATCCTCGCAACGCAGACGGTCCACATCGCAAACAGCCACAACTTGAAAACCCCGGTCGCCAGCCAGTCGTCGTAAGTGACCTCTCCCCATAACTCCATGGCCTATCAAGCCAACTGTAATCCGCTCACTCGGTGCGACATTTCCCTCCCCACCAAGTGCTGAGGAGGGAATAATCCACGGCGCAGCAACGATACCTGAAACCGCGGCTGTGCTGCCCAAAAACTGACGCCGTGTCATCCGGCGGGTGTTTGTTCCTTTGCAATGTTCCATTTGTGTCATGTTTCATCTCTCTGTGCTATTTGCAGGCTTATCTTGTTGAAGAACTCAACACATTTCGATATGTCCGGCATTGACTCGAACCAGTTGTAGGAATATTCAAGACCAAACATAGTGTGCTTGATTCCCAGACGATGAATTTCCCTGATAAACTGTTCGGTCTTGCCAACACCGGTCCCCCAGGGCACATCGTGACCTTCAGGGCTTAGCTCGTGCAGGTCATGCATCTGCACGGTGATCAAGCGGTCCTTGAGCGTGTTCACAGCCTTGATAGGGTCAATGCCGGACCGCATCCAATAGCCGAGATCGCCGCAGGCCCCTATTCGCTTGCTCAGGCCCTGGCAGACCTTCAAAACTCCTTCCGGATGCCAATACTGCGGCGAGGCCTTCCGGTCGTGGTTGTGAATGGCCACGTTGATATCGTAGTCGTCGCAGAACTTTTCGATTGTATCCAGCGCCTCCGGAGACGGCTCGGACATGAATGTCTCGATGCCAATCTTTCGCCCGAATTCGAAGACCTTACGACAGCCGGCCTCATCGCCGGGAATCTGGTGGATATAATACGTCAGGAGACGAATGCCGGCTGAATCTAATTTCAGACGAATTTGTTTCAACTCATCGTCGGTCAGTTGGTCATCGAAATTCCTGGGAATCTCCTTGCTGACCTTCTGGAAGCTCAAGCCGCCCATATACGGCAGGCCGAGTTGGGAAGTTTTTTCGATTGCCTCGAATAGCGTGTATTTATGAAAAGTGTAGGCCTCGATGCCGAGACGCCAGCCAAGCTTTTCCTGCGCCCGGATGGCTGAAGTCAGCTTGGCGCTGGGAACAGTCGGCGCCCGCAGGTCCCCCAGGGCAAACTGAGCAGCCGCAAGATAAAATTGTAACATCTTCGGGTCCCAGAAAACGTAGGGATTGTGCGCGATAGTCGAGTAGAAAACACGCCCCCTGCCGTACTGCCGCACCCATGCCAGAGCGTAGTCGTTGTCCTCGCG
>JAOUFU010000645.1 GCA_029858035.1 Phycisphaerae bacterium | reverse complement strand
TCGCAGACAGCCAAGGCCCAGGCGGCTGCCGCTGCCGCATCGATAGCGTTTCCACCGGCACGCAACATCTCTACGCCGGCTCCACTGGCTGAGGGGAAGGCGGTAACAACCATGCCGCCCGTACTTGTGGCCTGTCTGTGGCCACACTCTTTCAGCTTTGACGCAGTCTCGAGCACGTTGAATTCAACCGTTTCGATGAATCTTGTCCTTATTCTACTGTTGCAGCTATGTTGTGATGTACAGGCCGCTATGGGCGGATGGCGCCTACCTGAACGTCGTCAAACTCGGCGGCGGCATCGGCCTTGGTGCATACTCCGAACACTCCGGCCCCCGTCAGCGTCGTGTCCTTGACTTCAATTAGCTTCCTGCCGTCCAGTGACGCCGTGATTCTCTCGCCCCGGTGATTGACCCGGATTGTATGCCAGGCCTTGGGATTTGCCTTTACGTTCACGCTGGCCAGCCGTTTGGCCTTGCCGTTCTTGATACAGTAAACACGGAAGTTCCTTGACAGCGGCGTCCAGCGGGCCAGGTAGCAGTTATTTGGATCCACGGCACGCCAGACCAAGCCGCTGCCCTGATCATGCCTGCCGGAGATCACCTTGACCTTTGCTTCGAGGATCAGGTCCGTCAGCTTGGTCCCTTCGACCGTCAGCAGGTTCCAGGTATCGCCGGTGTTATCGGTCTTGGTTAGGGCCAAGACATTGGGGCGACTTGGGGCGCCGGCCTCGCCGATAACCGCCCACTTGGCCGGTTTGGCCTTGGCGCCGACCCGGATGACCTTCCAGCCAGCGGGAACCGCTCCAACCTTCTGGTCGTCGAAACTCCACTTCGGCCCTTTGAGACTTTCCTGTTTATAGTTGCCGGTCTCCTCTTTTGCCCGGTTTTCTTCGGCCTTGAGACCTGCAAACGTCTTTTTCAGGACCTTTCCGTCCGAAGAAAACAGGACGTCAAACTCTTTACCGTCAACGACCATTTCTATCTCGTAAAGCTTCTTTTGTCCTTCTGTAATCTCCCCGATGTCAACCAGCTTGCCGTCCCCGACTTCCTTCAGTATTGCGGTCTTGACTTCTGCGGGCACCTGATCAATGCCAACCTTCTTCTCCTTCCCTTGTGCTAAAGCAGGGACGAGGGAGACTGTGAGAATTGTAACGCTCAACGCCACAACAACCAGCCTGCCTAAGGGTCGTGTCATCGCGGATATGCTTTCAATTGATTTGCACACTTTTGTTTTCATTTCTTCTTTCCTTATTCAAAAAGAGGTATCACTATTTTGCAGCCTACGACTGTGGTCAGACTGCCCGATACTCGTCGGTTTCGAAGACAATAATATTAACATAGCAAAGATGAGATAATTGTGAGAAACCAAATATTTTTTAATTTTTTTAAATGTCCTAAATTCTTTTCTAAAGACAACTTAGCTTTTATGATGTCGTAACCCCTCAGGAAACAAATGCTTTTATGGTTTAGTACAAAAACCTTTAGTCAGTGTGCAGGCAGGCCTTTTGCGGCTGCTAAAAGAACCTTTCTCGAATCTAAGACACAAGGAGGACCGGGCAAGTTGAACCGATTTGTCGTTCGACCTTGAGGCTCTCGACAGGAAAAATCGCTCCTATTGATGAATTATGCAGGAAATGCCTTTTCAGATTGACATGCCTGGCATCCTTATAGTAGAATTCCTTTTCTCTCTGAAGGTGGCTAATTGCACTGAAAAAGCATTGTGGAGGGTATGGGATTGAGTGTTTAGCTGGACATCTTCGTTGAGTGGATTAAGTAAGCTTGACGAGCTGGTTTTTTGAAATAGAAAAAGGAACTTTTTTATGCGGTTGATTCTGGTTGACAGCCCTGATGAGGTCAGAGGGAATTTTTACCCCCTGGCATTGAGTCGTCCGTTGTGGGAGCTTCGGTGCGGATTCAGTTCGCTGGGAGATAAGCTCGTCGCCAGGATCGGTGCCGGCAATGTGGCCTATTTCGTGCCTGATTACATGGCAGCCGCATATCGGGCGAAAGTAGAGTGCCCGGTCAACGATTCATCCGTTCTAAAAGGTGATGATTTGTTTATTGTCGATCCTCGGATTAAGGCGGACAGCTTTAACGTCTCGGCGAATGGTCCCAGTGAGGTCAGTCTGGATGAACAAGGCAATGTGCTGTACGCCCGCATTGCCAAAGCCGACCTGGCCAAACTGGCGACGGATGAAATTGGACAGTTCATAGTGTCGGCAAAGGCGAAACTGCCTAATGTCACAACCGAGTTGCCGACATGGAAGTATATCTGGGACCTTGTGCTGGCCAATGCCGAACAGATAACGGCTGACTTTGCAGCAGCGGGTAGAAGCGGTGTTGAAGGAACGATTGAAGAGCCGATTGCCATTCGGGGCAATAAGAACGACGTCTATATCGCGCCTGGTGTAAAAGTGCATCCGATGGTGGTGATCGATGCCGAACACGGTCCGGTTTATATCGACGAGGGTGTTGA